>CAYVEL010000013.1:3174-20529 GCA_964450345.1 uncultured Candidatus Saccharibacteria bacterium
CTGGAGGACGTGTTTTTATGGCCATTGCGTTTAAAGGCTTAGCTAATAATGTTCAACATAATACCAGAAAAACTGGATTTTTGCTAGTTTTACTTAAGTTTTTCCTTTGCTTTTGATAGAGCTTCTCTTTCTTCTTCTGTTAGGTCGAATTCACAAACATGTTTCTTAATAGGTTTTGAGAAAATACTTACATGCTCTCTACTGTAAAGACTCGAGATTATAACACCGTCTCCGTCTTCATTAATGATAGCGGTAGCGAAACTCTGATTACCTCCAGATCCTGTGCCTTTAAAAGGGTTAAATCTTACTGTGTTTATACCTCGGAAACTACTCTTTAGTCTTCTTTCTACTTCGGATAAATATTTTTCGGTATCATTTTTAAAACTTTCTAGAGTATCAACTTCTTTTTGGAAATGATTAATAGCTTCTTCTAGATTTTTAGCATTTGATTTACCACCTAGTATGGTATTTATTTTCCTGTATAAAAAATATACTAATACTGCTAGAATTATATTAATAACAAGTAAAGTTATTACAGTAATTGTGTTTGTGTCGAAAGTCATATTTTAAGTATATTTATAATTGCACTTATAAGCTAGATGTGGATAATATATAACTAATGTTTAATATTCATAAAAATAAATTAATAAATCTTGATTACGCATCAATTACGCCAGTAGATGATGGGGTTATTAAGGTTATGAATAAAATTTCTAAGGAATTTCCTGCAAATCCGAGCAGTCTACATAAGGCTGGTTTAGAATCAAAGAATATTTTAGAGAAATCTAGAGAAGAAATAGCTGTCTTATTAAAAGCTAGAAAGAATGAAATAATTTTTACTTCAGGCGGTACGGAATCTAATAATATTGCTGTTCGTGGTGTGGTGGATTTAGCTTTAAATAAAAATCCGAATAAGAAAATAAGAATAATTACGACTAAAATAGAACATTCCTCAGTCCTCGAGATTTTTAAATATTATGAGACTTTAGGTGTTGAAGTCGTATATTTAAATGTTGATAACAATGGGTTGTTAAATATTAAAGAATTAAAAGAAGCTTTGAATACAGATGTTGTTCTAGTTTCAGTTATATTCGTTAATAATGAAATAGGTTCAGTTCAGTCTATTAGAGATATAGCTAAAGAAATAAGAGGATTTAATAAGAATAATAATACAAGCATTAAATTTCATACTGATGCGTCTCAGGCTGTAATAACAGAGGAGATAGATCTTAATACACTCGGTGCCGATTTATTAACTCTAGATGGATCAAAGTTTTACGGACCAAGAAGTTCTGGTCTTTTATTTATTAAGACAGGTACAGAATTGAAGCCTGTAATCTTAGGTGGTGGACAGGAGAGTGGACTTCGATCTGGTACTGAAAATGTAGCTAGTATCGCAGGATTTTCTTATGCTCTAAATAAAATAATTTCAAATAGAGATAAAAATTTAAAGAAAATTAATAAAATCAGTCTTTATCTAGATAGAGAAATAGAAAAGTTATCTAAAAAATTAAATAAGAAAATTAAAATAAATACAAAGATAAATAAAACCCACATTAAAAGTATTTGTTTTGAAGGTTTAGATGCGGAGTATTTAATGTTTTATCTAGATGCGAGGGGTGTATTTGTTTCTACTAAGAGTTCCTGTCTACGGGATGAAGAAGAGTCATATGTACTTAAAGCCTTAGGTTTAAATAGAGAGGAAATGCTAGGAACAATAAGACTTTCAATCGGATTAGACACAGATAAGAGTCATATTGATAAATTTATCAAAATCGTAAAAGAGTGTTATAATGTTGCACATGGATCACTTAAATAAACAACAAATCGTACTCGTAGTTCTACTAGCCAGTTTCGTTACGGCTATTACTACAGGTATAGTAACGGTTTCTCTTACAGATAATACTGATACAGGTGTTGTTAATACAGTGAATAAAGTGGTAGAGAGAACAGTGGAAAAAGTAGTACCAACAGGAACCACAACTATTATAAAAACAGAAAATAGAACAGTTATTGTGGGAGTCGATGAAATATTAGCTAAGGCAGTAGAAAAGGTTACTCCATCAGTAGCTAGAGTTTATGAAGAAGGTTTTACTGGTAATACTTTCGTCGGAATCGGTATTATTATAAATAAAGAAGGTATGGTCTTTCTAGATAAGAAGTCAGATATTGCAGAGGTGATGGATGATTCAAAATATAAGGTAGTTTACCCAGATGGAAAAACTTTCCCGGGTGAAATTGTTAAAGATGATTCCAATGGTCAGATCATTATAAACCCAGTAGCTACTAGTTCAGCTAAAGTTCCTACATATACTCCAGCAGTTATAGCAGATTCGAACTCACTAAGATTGGCACAGAATACGGTGATAGTTAGTGGAGAAAGTAATAACGTAGTTTACAGCTCATTGTTACAAAGTCTTGTCCAGAATACCAACGCTTCATCATCTGTTAAGATTTCAGGATTTTCTGTAAACATAGATGAGAAAAAAACAGCTATAGGTTCTATTGCTATTAACTTAAACGGAGAAATAATCGGATACAAAGCTGTTAAGGAAGGAAAAGAATTAAATTACTTTAAAACAATAAATTTTATCAAAGACTTTATAAGCAATACTGATAAAAAGATTTAAGACTAAGTTCAGCCAAGGTTCTATTTTAGAATAATAGCTCCTAATAAAATTAGAAATATACTATTAAGTGACTAATATGCCACCATTAAAAAATTTTACAACTAAAGCAAAAGAAGTAATAAAGAAAGCACATGAGATTGCTATTGAAAGAGCACAGAATCATGTTAATTCAACGCACCTTTTAGCTGCGTTAATGCTTCAAGAAGAGAGTCTACCTGTATCTGTTTTAGAAAGAATGGAAGTAGATGTGATGAATCTTACTGATCATATAATGGAAAGTATTGAAATCCCTGCGGAAGCTGGTTCTACCATGTCTCCTTCATATCAAATATATCTAACTCAGGATTTAGCTCAGATTTTAGAACAGAGTGCACGCGAGGCTATCGCTCTTAAAGATGATTTTATTTCTACAGAACATTTACTTTTAGCATTTTTCGAAATTAATTCTCCAGCAAAAGATATACTAGCTAGATTTAAGGTTACCAAGGATGAAATGTTAAAAGTTCTAGAAGAATTTAGACAGAATAAAGATTTAGGAGGAGAAAAGCCAAAAAAGTTTAAAATGCTTACTAAGTACACTAGAGATTTAACAGCTCTAGCTCGTGCTAATAAAATAGATCCTGTTATTGGAAGAGATTCAGAAATTCTAAGAATGATTCAAATTCTTTCTAGAAGAACAAAAAATAATCCTATATTAATTGGTGAGGCGGGAGTAGGAAAAACCGCTATTGCTGAAGGTCTTGCCATTAGAATTGCTCAAGGCGATGTTCCAGAGTCATTGAAAGATAAAGAACTAGTATCACTCGATCTAGGTCTTTTGGTTGCGGGTACGAAGTATCGTGGAGAATTCGAAGAGCGTTTGAAGAATTTGTTAAAAGAAATAGAACGTTCTGAAGGTAAAATTATTTTATTTATTGATGAGATTCATACTCTAGTTGGTGCTGGTGCTTCTGAGGGTTCAATGGATGCATCTAATATGCTTAAGCCAGCTCTATCCAGAGGTGAGCTTCGCGCTATAGGTGCTACAACTCTTCGTGAGTATCAGAAATATATTGAGAAGGATCCAGCCCTTACTCGTAGATTCCAGCCAGTTCATGTTGTAGAGCCTTCTATTGATGATGCTATTGCTATATTAAGAGGATTAAAAGAGAGATATGAGTTATTCCATGGCGTTCATATTACAGATGATTCTATTGTGACTGCTGTGAATCTTTCATCTAGATATATCAGTGATAGATTCTTACCTGATAAGACAGTGGATTTAATCGATGAGGCGGCTTCTGCTTTAAAAATTTCTCTTGAAAATATGCCACCAAAGTTAGAAGAATCTAGAAGAAAGGTGATGCGTTTAGAAATTGAGAAGGAAGCTCTTAAGAAAGAGACTGATAAAACTGCTAAAGATAGAATTAAAAAGATTGATGAAGAAGTTGCAAACATTAAAGAACAGAATGAAGAATTAGAACTTAAGTGGAAGAATGAAAAAGAAATAATTACTGAAATTAAACAGATTAAGAAAGATCTTGAATCTGCGCGTATTGAATCTGAAAAGGCAGAAGCTAGTGTAGATTTAGCTAAAGCAGCGGAGATTAGATATGGCAGAATTCCTGCGCTTGAAAAAGATTTAGAAAATAAATCTAAAAAGCTAAAGAAATTACAGGTTTCAAGACGTATTCTAAAAGAAGAAGTAACAGGTCAGGATATTGCTGATGTTGTTTCTCGTTGGACAGGTATTCCAGTTTCTAGAATGCTTGAAGAAGAGCTCGCAAAACTTGGTCGTATGGAAGACGAACTAAAGAAGAGGATTATTGGTCAGAATGAGGCGGTTAAGAAAATATCCGATACTATTAAGCGTTCGCGCGCCGGCATTTCAGATCCTAACAAGCCTATCGGCTCATTCTTATTCCTAGGTCCTACCGGAGTAGGAAAGACAGAGTTAACTAAGTCACTTTCAGAATTCTTATTTAATGATGAGAAGGCGCTTATTAGAATAGACATGTCTGAGTATATGGAGAAGCATGCTGTTTCTAAGCTTGTCGGTGCTCCTCCTGGATATGTTGGATACGATGAGGGTGGAGGTCTTACAGAACTTGTTCGCCACAGACCTTATAGTGTTATTCTTTTTGATGAAATAGAAAAGGCACATCCTGAAGTGTTTAATATACTTCTTCAGGTTCTTGATAATGGTCGCTTAACTGATTCTAAGGGACGCGTAGTTAACTTCAAAAATACTGTAATTATTATGACTTCGAATATCGGAGCACAGTATATTGATAGAATGCAGAAACTCGGATTCGATAGCGATAATTCTACTAAGGGTGTTTACGAAGATGTGAAGGTTAAAGTTATGTCTAGTTTGAAGGATTACTTTAAACCAGAATTCTTGAATAGAATTGACGATATCATCCTGTTTAATGTTCTATCTCCAGAAGCTATTAAGGATATTGTAAGAATTCAGATTAATCAGGTTAAGAAACGTCTAGCAGAAAAGGATATTAATATAAATGTTTCAGAAGCAGTTATAGAATTCTTAGCTAAAGAAGGATATAACCCTCAATACGGTGCTAGACCTCTAAAGAGGCTAATACAGGATAAGATTCTCACTCCTGTAGCTTCTCTAATGATTTCTCAGGGTGTAATGATTGGTGGAAATATTGATATTGGATTTAAGAATAATGACTTTACTTTTGAGGTTAAGAAAGGGAAGAAGAAAGAAAATAAAGAATTGTCATCTGTATTGACTAAATAGTTTCTAGAGGTATTATAAAAAACGGTAAAGGTAGTCTGTTAGGACTCTCGTGGTTCGTCCATTAACGGGAGTCTTAATATGATTAAAGGGTAGGTCTGTCTAAAAACAGGCTTTTCTCTTTGTAAACAAAGACTTATCGAGCGGATACTGAGATAGTAAGTTGTGTACGCTCGGAAGAAGAGTGTGTAGAACTAGGTCCTGCTCCGTGGGTACCACGACCCATTGGACTGAATGCTTGTCTGTAATAGGTGATTTTTTAAGCTCATGTTTTGTTTGTCACTTGTTACGAAGGTGGGCAGCTCAAATGCTTTGTTTATTATTTTTTACTGTCATTGAGGGTTGCTGGATGTGGCCAGCACCCTTTTTTATTTTGGTTAATCTTGCTTCTTATTTGTTTTTAGGATAATATTTTAGAGTTCTTTTATGCGTAGGTGGCGGAGTGGTCAATCGCAGCAGACTGTAAATCTGTCGCCCTTCGGGCTACGTAGGTTCAAATCCTACCCTACGCACCATAAAAACAGAAAGACCTTGTTTTATTGAGACGATTGTAAGTCTCTATAAAACAAGGTCTTTCCGTTTTACAGATATAAGATTTGAATATTTATAAAAAATAAAATATCTCGGTTATCAAATCTAAATTACATTTCTGCGGATTTGAGTTGGGAAGTGGACAGATACTTCATAGCCTATAATTCCGGATTCCTCGCACAGTTTAACTATGCTGTTTATGGAGTTTTTATCTGAGGAAATTGTGCTTATTACGTTAACCTTAGTGTTTAGTTCTGCTTCAGGAATATCCGTTATATCTATAGTGGTTATATTCATTGATACGCGACCTATTATCGGTGCGAATTTATCATTGATTTTTACGAAACCTCTATTGGATAATCTCCTATCTATACCCTCATAATATCCCATTGGGATTGTGGCTATACGCATATCTTTAGGTGCTTTGAATGTTACTCCGTATCCTACGCCTTGGTCTTTTTTAATCTTTTTTATGGAAGAAATCTGGGTATTTACTTCTAATACTGGTTTTAAATTAACCATATTATCTATTGTTCCACCTGTTTTAAGACCGTATAATCCTAATCCTAATCTATAAGTGTTCGCATGTATTTTATCTTTAAAGGCGAATCCAGCAGTAGCACAAGCATGGAAGAATTTAATAAAAGGTTTGCGACCTTGAACTTTAAGTACACAGGTATTCCATCTGTCTATTTGTTCTAAAGTGTATCCAAAATCATCGGCATTATCTGCATCTGAAAAATGTGTACATATTCCTTCTAATTCTATATTAACTATTTGGTCTAAAATATCTAAAGCCTCGTCTAATTCTTCGGGGAATATTCCTTGGCGGGACATACCGGTGTCTATCTTAAGGTGTATTTTAACTCGATCTTTTACCTTTTTAAGGTGCTTTAGCATATCTAAACTAGTAATAGTTATAGCTATGTCTCTGGCTTTTATTTTTTCGATATTTTCTAGGGGTGTGTATCCAATAATTAGTATATGAGATAAAACCCCAGCCATTCTTAGATTAATTGCTTCAAATATTGCATCAACTACTATAAAAGGGGGATTTAAATCGTCTATTATTTTTCCAACTTCTATTAGTCCGTGACCATAAGCATTGCTTTTAAGTACAGGACACACTGTGCTACTTTCTAAGACTCTGCAAAATTCTTTGTAGTTATGATTTATATTGTTTTTATAAATATTAGCGGTAATAAGAGATACATGACTATTACCAATCTTATTTCTAAACCATTGTAGGAATTTAAACATGTATTGATTATATCGCAATTTAACTATAGTAACAGGGGCCTATTTACTCTTATCAACATTAATTATTTAAACGCTGTTTAAATGATATATAATTAAAAGTAATTATAGAACAATTAATTAAAAATATGTTTAAAACCTTTAAAAAGTTCTCGGTATTTGTTTTTGTAGTTTTGGTCTTAATAATTGCATCAACAGGTATATCTAGAGGCGAGGAGCAAGAAGATAATTCTTCTGGTCAATTGGTGGCTACAATAAATATCTATGACGCCAAGCTCGTTTCTCAGGAAAATAATAAATTCAATATCTCTTTCGATATCTCAAATAGAGAGGGTGTACAGACTGATGTTAAATACTCTGCTTTATTAATAGATTCTAGTGGATCTGTTATAGACCAGAAAGTTTTTGATGATTCATTGAATTTTTCAGGATCACAAACGATTCATAGAAATGTATCTTATATAGTACCTAGTTCAATTTCGGGTGATTATAAATTATGGGTTGAGAGCAGAAATAGTAAGGGTTTATCTCTAGGTTTAACATATATAACTGATGTAAAAATTAGTTCAGATGCTACAGAATATGTAAAAATATTAACAAGTGATTGTTATCTGAGTGTTAGAGGTGAGGCTACTGCTACTAAATACTCTATAGAACAGGGGGTTGATATTGATCCTAAAGAAACAATACTATTGAATTGTCCATTACAGAGTAAGCTTTCAGCTGATACCAAGTTCAGTACATCTTTTGTAACTAGAACAGGTACTGCTTTCGGTGATGCTGTTTCTACAGATGATAAAAATACTATAGTTTTAGTTAAGAATGGTAATCAAAATTTATCTTTAGAATTACCAAAGGCAAAAAATCCACAGGCTTACGATATATCTTTTAATTTAATTTCTCTAGATAAAACTCTAAGTTCTAATAATGTTAAGGTTCACTATGTTTTACAAGGTGAAAGCGGATCAATTCAGAACGTTATTTTCAATAAGACATCATATTTAGCTGGAGAAATGGCTAGAGCTAAAATATTCTGGTCTGGCTCAGCAGATAACTTTTTGGGAGCAAGAATAAAACAAGCTAGCGCTGTAAATAATGTTGTTATCGATATTAAGATGTTTGATAGTAAGGGTTTGGTTTGTGGAGAAAAGAAAAATTATTCAATAGCAGCAAATCAGGTTTTGTTTATCGTTGATATACCAGTTGCTAATGATTGTGATCAGCCAGAAGTTGGAATTGTTTTAAGTTCTAAGACTGATAGCGGAAAACAAATAATATTAGACAGTAATAATATTAAGGTTAAATCAGATATACAGGAAAATAATGAAATAAGCAGAGAAGATGAACAGATGGCTATCGTTGTCGGTTCGATTGCATTCGCTACAATTGTTGTTCTTTTAGCGATAGCAATACTTTTGATAGTGATAAAATTAAAGAACTTTAGAGCCTCAAAAGTTATTATACTTATAATTGCTGGTATCACAGGATTTTCAATGAGTTCAGATAAGGTTCTAGCTGATACATATGTTTATAAGGTTGAACACGTTCATCTCACTTATACTGTAAATATGAATAAAGCTGCATATACACCAGATGAAGATGTCGGTGTTAGTGGTTCTATGGAAGGTACTGCTTGTCATAACTGGTTATATAATGCTGGTATTAATAATGTAAAAATAGGAAGCGCTGGTACAGGTCAGGTTCTTTTGGGTCTTGTGGATTCTTCTAATGCACACAATGCTTTCAATATAGCTTCATACGGTCATGTTACTTTAAAAGCCCCAGCTAGTTCTGGTAAATATATGCTGTTCGCTACCGATTACGCTGCATTTGAGAATGGTAAAGGGGCAGCAATTAGTAGTACTAGAAAGATTCCTTTTGTTGTTGGAGGATATGTAATTACTGCTAAGACTAAAAATATAGGTGGAAATATAGATCCTAGTGGCTTAGTTGGAGTAGTAGACGGGGCTTCACAAAAATTTAATTTTAGTTTTAATCCAGGTTTTAAAATTAATGAATTAATTGTCGATGGCGCAACACAAGATATAGAAACTAGTTATACATTCGATAATGTTGTAGAAGATCATAGTATCGAGGTGGGATTTGGAAGAAATAGAGCACCATCAACACCCGAGATTACTGGACCAACTATTGGTGAGGCTGGAAATCTGTATTCTTTTAATTTTAAGTCTGTTGATCCCGATGGTGATAAAATTAAATATTTAGTTCAGTGGAATGGAGATATTTTCCACGGTGGTCAGTTTACTTCTGTTCCTAGTGAAGGATACGTTGATTCTGACACAACCGAGATAGGTTCTTATCTATGGGGTAAGAGTGGTAAAAAAATAATAGGTGTAAAGGCTGTTGATGAATTCGGTATGGAATCTGGAATAGCAAGATTTAATATCAACTTAACTGAAACCAGAACGTTTACTCCTAATCTATATGTTAGAGAAAGTGGAACAAGAGAATATAGTTCTGAAAGAGACGGTACGTTTGAATTTGAATCAGATGTTCCTGTTAAAGTGGATTTGAAGTACGATATAGATTTTGCGGGTGTTGATTCAAATCGTAATTATTCTTGTAATCTATATATAGATGATGCTAGCAAGACTCTAGTTTATGTGCCTGGTGTAAATAGTGGAGAATACTATAGAGGTGTTATAGATAATGTTATTCAAGACCCAGATATTACAAGAACATATGTTTATGAGTGTGAGAATAAATCTACACTAGAAACGAAGAAAACTACCGCTACTGTAGTCGTTAGAAGTAGTCTTGTAGACCCTTGTGCGGATGGATCATGTGGTGGCGGAGGTGGCGGTGTAGACGATCCTATGTCATGTAGTTCTCCAAAAGTGTTTGATGTTACAAATAATGCATGTATTTGTCCTTCGGATAAGTATATTACTATAGGTACCGAACCAAATACTACATGTAGAGCTATAGGGGGTACTACAATAGAAAGATAGTCTGTAAGAGTTGATTTTATTACGATATTAAGTTATATTATTTCCTATGTCACAAGATTCAATGATTATTTTAAGGAATAAGGAGACCGGTGAGTTCTACTTCACTAGAAAGAATAAGAAGAAGGTGGAGAAGAAGATCGAGCTTAAGAAGTATAGTGCTAAACTTAAGAAGCATATTACTTTCAAGGAAGCTAAGAAATAATTTTTAACTTTTAAGTATTCTCAGAAAAGGCCCTTTTCGGGCCTTTTCTCTTTTAAATTAAGTATTTTAATGCTAGAATGTTAGACATGTTAATTTAGTGTTCTTTATGTTTTAAGTGCTGTTAGGGCCTGTAGTTTCAATGGTAAAACATCGGTCTCCAAAACCGCGGTTCCCAGTTCGAGTCTGGGCGGGCCCGCCAAAAATACTTTTGACTTATATTAAAAAACATGGTAATATCTACCACGTAGTTTTGAATGTTTTTAGCGTAATGATCGTATCATTGTGCTTTTTGAAAAGTAAAAAATTAGGAGTGCCAAACTATGAAAACAGTGAGTAGATTGTTGTTTATTGGTAATGATGGTGAGGTGGTTCTTAACAGGTTCCAGAAAATTGTGTTTTGGACTGGTATTATAGCGATATCAGGAACATTTATCTGGTCTTTGTTTAATTAGTTAGTTGTTTCTTTGGTGAGTTTTCAAACAAATTTAATAACACGCGCACCTTATTCAGGTGCGCGTGTTTTCAGTTATTTTAGAAAATTCTTAGCTAGTTCTGAAATCTTTTCTAGGTCTGTCGGTGCGAACCAATTAATATTTTTATTTCTCTTAAACCAGATCATCTGACGGCGAGCGTATTGCCAGATTTTTATTCTTAGAATTTCTTTCATCTTATCGAGAGAAAGCTCTTTGTTTATATGCATTCCTAAAAAGCGGTATTCTAGGCCAAGCTCTTTTAGTCTATTTATACTTAATCCTTCATTAAATAGATTTTGAACTTCTTGAATCATACCTGCCTCAATTCTTCTGTCTAAACGACTGTTTATCTTTTCTCTAGCTTCAGCGGGTGGTAGTTTAAGGCCAATTAATAGAAAGTCTATATCAGCACGCTTTTCTTTTTTAAGATTAGTAATTTTTTGACCAGATTTAATAATCTCGACTATACGAATTAATTTTCTTTTATTTTTCTTATCAATTTTCTCTAAAATACCTTTATCTTCCTCGGGGATCATTGCTATTAGTTCTTCATGAGTTTTATTCTCTAGTTCCTGTCGTAATTCTTCGTTCGGAGCAACTTCAGGAAAAGTCTGATCATACATTATTGAGTCTATGTAGAAACCAGTACCACCACAGATAATCGGTAATTTACCTCTTTTAAAAATCTCCTGCATAGTCCATTCGGCTACTCTTTGCCAATCAACAACAGAAATGCGATTCTCAACATTAGTTATGTCTAGTAGGTGATGAGGAACACCCTTCATTTCTTCTTTAGTGATTTTACCTGTACCGATATCAAGTTTTTTATATATCTGTCTAGAGTCAGCAGAAATAACTTCACCATTAAATCTAAGGGCAAGTTCTACCGCAAGATCACTTTTTCCTGTGGCTGTAGGACCTAATATGACTAAAGCTTTCTTATTCATATCAATACCATATCTTAAAAACGAAATATCTCCAACTTGTGGAGGCATAATTATGTAGTTGTTATATAATAAAGATGAATTTTCGAATTCTAATATATAAAGTATAAAATGAAATTAAAAATAAATTTAAGTATAGTAGTATTTGCTCTAATCCTATCTTACTCGGCAGATATTGCTTTTGTTAAAGCTCAATCTGCTCCAAGTATAAATATAGTTAATTTGCAGTATAGTGGAACCGTAAAAGAAAAATGGGACTACCCACTTTGTGCGAGTGATCCATCAACATGTAATCCCGATCGTATTTTATCTAGAGTAAGAGAGGCTAGTAGAACATTCACAGACCCTTTTAATCCTGTTTCTACTAAAGAGATTATGCATAATAAAGAGACGGATGAATTGGCGTCTAAGACTTGTTACACATATTGGGATTATCCTGGTAAAGAAGGTTCTGGTGGTACAGATGGATGTTTTAAAAAAGGACCTCTTGTTTCTACTGGGGTACAGCCTGTAGGGGTGAGAAATCGTATAGGATCAGGTCAATTATCTGAATATAAAAAATTTGGTGTAAATCCAGAAACACGACAATTTGATGAAAATATAGTCGTCTCTTCTGAAGTGGCTGATTTTACTGATTCATCAAAAAGTTCTCTGGTACTAGATCCTGTACTCTCTGATTCTCCCCAAGAAAGATCTATCACAGCTAATACAACTTATTGGATTAGAGTATTGCCAAAAGTATATTATTTAACTGATCCAAAAAAGAACACAGATCCAATCTGGGATATTTGGAATGCTTCAGAGGTGCAGTGTAGATATATTGGTAATCCAGCAGGTAAGGTGGCTCGTTTAAATTGGATAGGAAATGATTGCGTAGTCATAGTATCAGCTAAAGGTCATAGTTCTACAGATGTTACCCCATCAACTGGATATCCATATTATGAATATTCTCTAGGTTGGGGAACTGCTCACGCGATAACTTCTTCAGCTCCATCTATTTCTGGTGCGTCTACTGTTTCCACTGTTAGTTCTGGTATTGCTTCCAAAGGTGCTGTAAAGACTGTTGCAAAGACACCAGATTATACAGATGCTGATATGCAAGAAATCGTTTTAACTGGAACTGGTTTTGATACTAGTGAGCCTATTGAAATTCTATTATCCAATGTTATGGGTGCTAGTTCTACAGTTAGCACTATCGAAGGTAATATTTTAACTGTGCGCACATATTTTAAAGATAATATTACGACCTTATTAGAGGCTTATTCTAGTGATTCAACCAGCTTAACTTTCAAGGTGCCAAGAGATTTGGTAATAGGTTATAAGATTCAGGTAAGAAATCAGAATTCTGAGTGGAGTGAAGGTCAGTCTCTGGCTACTCTTTTGGGTATTAAGAGATCGGTTTTGATACCTACTATATCTACTTCTACTATTACCGTAGAACCAACTGTTTATTATCCAGTATCAGTACCAGTTAAAGTTCCTATGGCTCCTTCTTCTGCGGTATCTACGACTGTAGGAACCAAGATTTCTACCACATCAAACACAACAAGTATTAAAACACCTGTAGTTAGTGCTACATCTAGCTCTAGCATTAAGTTACCAGTAACCAGTACCACTTCTTCTACAACAAAAAATACTACTCCAGTTCAGACTACTCTAAAGCTTACAATGACAGCTCCGAAAATTACAGCTAATGCAATTGGTCATAATTCAATTCAGTTTAATTGGACAAAATCTAATCTTATAGACTCTTCAAAGAATATTGTTAAGAGTAATATTGTTTATTCATTAATACAACTTACTCCAGAAAAGAAAAATATTGTCTCAAACACAAATTCAACTTTATTCATATACACGAATCTAGCACCTGCAAGAAATTACTGTGTCGCTGTAGTGGCTACTGATCTTATTAGTAAAACTTATGCAACTAGTACTTCTGTTTGTGCATCAGCAAGAATAAGATCTAATTACTTTTTAACTGATAAATCTGCTACGGTCTTACATGCAATCGAAAGTTTATTTGGATTTTAGTCTTTCCCACAAAAAAATAAAAACCCAGCAAGAGGCTGGGTTTTTATTTTTTAGTGCCGAAGGAGGGACTCGAACCCTCATGACCTTACGGTCGATCGATTTTGAGTCGATTGCGTCTGCCATTCCGCCACTTCGGCATTTGTAAGTATTCTACAGTAAAAACACACAAAATCAACAAGTTTTTCACTCTTAGTCCACGCATATTCCACCATAAATCCACTAAAATAATTTTCGACAAAATTTTTCAGTCTGTTAAAATTAATCCATGTCATCAGAATTTTATAACAACTCTGTTTTCTGGATTGAAATAGAGAAGATTAAGCCCAATCCATATCAGCCACGTCATGAGTTCGATGAGGCCAAGTTAAAAGACCTTTCAGAATCTATCAGAATGTACGGTATTCTTCAGCCACTTGTTGTGACTAGAAAGGAGACACCTAAAGAAGATGGTGGTATTGCAGTAGAGTATGAACTTATTTCCGGAGAGCGTAGACTTCGTGCTTCTAAGCTAGCAAATCTTCAGCAAGTCCCTGTTCTTATCAGAGGCGGTCAGGAAGATTCTCGTGTGAAGCTTGAACTTGCTATTATTGAGAACCTACAGAGAGAAGATCTTAATCCGGTAGATAGAGCTCGTTCTTTCGAGAGACTATCTAAAGAATTCGGTTTAAAGCATCAGCAGATTGCAGAGAAGGTGGGTAAGAGTCGTGAGTATGTTTCAAACACTCTTAGAATACTCGCTTTGCCAGAAGATATGCTTAACGCACTAGGAGATGGAAAGATTTCAGAAGGTCATACACGTCCGCTACTAATGCTTGCTGATAGACCAGATGAACAGCTTACTCTTTTTAAAGAGATAATGTTTAGAAAAATGACTGTTCGTGAGACTGAGAGAATTGCTAGAAAGATTGCTACAGATAGAGTTAGAAAGAAGGAAACAGGAGCAGATCCAGAACTTGTAGAGATGGAGAGAAATCTAGCTTCATCACTTGGTACACGTGTTCATATCGAAAAACTTCAGAGTGGAGGAAAGCTTACTATTGATTTCTTTAGTAATGACGACTTACGCGCCATTCTAGACATGGTTAAGGGTAAAGCTCTTCCAATCGGTCTGAAGGGTATAGACGTAATGTCTAATATCGGAGTAGTAAATAGTATTAATAGTGCCACAGCGGTCAATATTGCGGGTAATGGAGTGGCTAATTCGGTGAGTGTGAGTGCTTCAGAGATTACTGAACCTACTGTCGCTGATGTTAAGGTTATTGCACAAGAGATTCAGACAGAAATCGTAAATGATAAGTCAATTTCTGAATTAGAAACCGACGATAGAAGCAAGGAAGAGAAGAAGGATGATGAGAATTCAGAAGATTTGTATTCGGTGAAGAATTTCAGTATTTAATTAAAATAAATTAAATTAAAACCCACTGCATAGTTTTTAAATAGCAGTGGGTTTTTGTTTTTAATTAATCAATCGTCTCTACCACAATCGCAATCATCTGAACAATCACTACCAGATCCATAACAATAGATTCTAGGGACTGTTAGATTAATATCATCCTGACCATACACATGTGGAAATCCAGTTTTTTCATCAATTCCAGTTTGTCCTTCAATTTTATTTTCTATAAACCATTTTAATATTGTATGAGCATCAGGCATGGAATAAAGAGCAGAATAAAATCCAGATCGATTCTTAATTATTGAATGAGCAATTATTTTTTGTTCAGAACAAAATTTCTTGAACAATTTTATTACTTGAGAAGGATTAGAGATTTGTTTTTTGCCGTTTTTATTCCCGAGTTCAACTAGAACTAGTACAGATATTTCGAAGGTATCAAGCGGTGTTAACATGTTTTTCCTTTCTATTTTCTTACATTAGAGTTTCTAACTACTATTGTGATAATTACACATTTAGCTAAGTTAGTCAATATATGGGATATTATATAAATCAATAAATAATGATAAAATTCTAGTATGAAAATCCAAAAACTAGGACATTGCTGTTTAATTATTGAAACAAAAGGAAAAAGAATACTTACCGATCCTGGAAGCTATACTGTTGAGGCACATTCTAAGATTAGAGATATTGATTATATTCTGTTTACTCATGAACATCAGGACCACTATCATATTGATTCATTAAAGACGATTTTATCTAATAATTCTAAGGCTATCGTTTATGCTAATAATTCTGTTAGTGATTTACTTAAAATTGAAGGAATTGGACATGTGCTTGTGAATAATAAAGATGAAATTTTACTCGGAATAGGTGCAGATAGTATTTCTCTTCTTGGTATTGGTGAAAAACATGCGGAAATGCATAGTTCGATTCCTGTATCTTCTAATACTGGCTATTTTATTGATAATAGATTGTGGTATCCAGGAGACTCTTTTACTAATCCTAATAAAGTAGTGGAAATTCTCGCATTGCCAGTCTCTGGGCCTTGGATGAAAATTAGTGAAGCATTAGATTATGCTTTGTTACTTAAACCTAAAAAAGTTTTTCCAGTTCACGATGGAACCAGATTCGGCTCAGCGCACATTCTGCCTGCTAAAGTACTAAGTCCTCAGGGGATTGAGTTCGTGGTAATGGTGGAGGGGGATGTGAAGGAATTTTAATAAAAAGAAAACCACCAGCAACCGGTGATTTCCGTGTTTCTGGTGGTTGAATTTCGCACTAAATACTCGCGTCTTACTCCTCCGTAGTGGCAACGCCTTTTCCGAAGCTTTCGGCGTGGAGTAATAAACCAATAAACAAATATGCGCCGACGGAAAAGTTTTCCCAGTAATTGTCGCCGTATTGAATGAATCCGCGGAGCATTGATTTCGTGGTTAGGAGATCTGCGAGGCGAGCCATCTCGTCCTTCGGTTCGTCAATGAGCGGGCAGACGTATTTCCCGATGCTGTCACTACCGATATTCTTGATTCGGTCGTATTGCACATCAAGCCAGCCAGCCTCGTGTAATTCTTCCTCAAACCATTTGCGAATCAATTCAATCGTAATTACGAAGCCGAAACCTGCACCTGACCCAAAATGTTTATCAACGACCATGTAGGCGTTTCCAATTAGCCTGTTTGGAGCTTCTGGTTTAAAAGTCCGAATGGTTTTCATGGCATACCCCATCTGATCGCCGAGTATGATTTGTTGTTCTGTAAGGATGAATTCCCGAGGTATGGATTTCAGTAGGTCAATTATCATATTGATTCCTATATGTTGTTTGGTTGCGTGTTGTTGAAATAACTGCTTTTGTCTTATTTTATATAATAAATAATTTATTTTGTCAAAAATTTCGCACTTTTATTTATTTAACTTATGCGGATTATGATTTGGGCAGGCCTTACTACAACATCTCTCTGGAATAGTTTTTGTTCCTTCCATCATTAATGCACCACACAGAGTACAGACATTACCGGTTGGTTTAGATTTCATATTGAACTTACACTTAGGATAGTTAGAACAGCTGAAGAAGAATCCGAATCTTCCACGCTTCTGAGTTATTTCACCTTCTTTACATACGAGACATTTAACACCTGTGCTTCCGGCATTTGGGTCTTTCTTAATAAATTTACATTTA
>CAYVEL010000014.1:0-3173 GCA_964450345.1 uncultured Candidatus Saccharibacteria bacterium
TTTGACATAGTTAAAAAACTTAGAAGTATTTCACGCGCTTATATAATCACAGAGGATGAGAAGTATAATCCGATATACATTTCTAATCATAAATTTACTCTTGGAAATCTTATCGAAAAAGTGCTGGAGGGACAGAAGGGTCAGTTTAAGACATTTAAAATCACTTGTGCGGGGGCAGGTTCTCCGGAGGTAAAAGAAATTAGTAAATATGTTAATACTACTTTTAATCTAAATGAAGCAGAGGAAGCTGATTTAAAAATTCATATAATAAAAATAGATAATATCTGGGAGATTGGTGTTCAGATTACCCCTCGTCCAATATCTGTTAGAGATTATAGAATTGCGAATATGAGTGGGGCTATGGATCCTTCGACTGCTTATGCTATGAATTATTTTTGTGAATTAGATAAGGCGGAATCGTATTTAAATATTTTTTCTGGAAGCGGTACTTTATTAATCGAGGCTGGGCAGTGCTATCCGAATCTTAAGAATTTAATTGGCTTCGATAATGATAAGAAGCATATTTCTCTTTCAATTCAGAATATTACTAAGGCGGGTTTAATTAAGAGGGTTCAGGTAAAAGAGAAAGATATTTTCGATAACCCTGATTTAGGTCTGGGTAAATTCGATGTGATTACTTCTGATCTACCTTTCGGTATGTCTGTGTCTAAGGGTGATGATCTCGAGAAGCTTTACAAGACTTTTATGGAATATTGCGCGGATAATCTGAAACCTACTGGAAAACTAGCGATATATACGAGCGAATATGAAATTATGGAGCCGATTATTAATAAGTCTGATTTTAAAATAATTAAAACTTTAGAATTTAGAAATGTGACAGCGGTCGGTTCTTATCTAAGAACAAAAATGATTGTTTGTGAGTTTAAGAAATAGACATGTTTTTCACATACATATTGAAATGTGCAGATGAGACATTGTATGTAGGTTCGACTAACGATTTAGAAAAGCGTCTATATCAGCATAATAATCTAAAGAATGGTGCGCATTATACGAAAATTCGCAGACCCGTAGAGCTAATGTATTCTGAAAAATTTAAAACTTTAAAAAAGGCGAGAAGTAGGGAAGCAGAAATTAAGAGGTGGAAGAGGGAGGAGAAATTGGCTTTAATAAATAAAAATAAATAAATGAAAAGCCACCAAGCAAAAACTCGGTGGCTTCAAGGCGAAGTTTTCATCTAACGCCACATCGACAGGATGTGACTAATTGGTTTTACGCCGGTGGCTACCGACTCGAAGACCTCATTAAATTTTGTGCCGGTCCGAACAGCTTTGGTCGAGATGAAACGAACAATCGCAACAGCTTCTGAAGAACCAGTAATTCCAGCACTGATTTCAGCTGACTCGGTTAGCTCCTCGACTTCTTCTTCCGATAAACGGCCGAGCAGTCTAGTCATGATGGTCTCGGCATTTTTCGTGTGAGCGGTTACCATTTCATCAATACACTTCATGCAAGCGGTGGTGCCGTCCATGAACCCGACATGTTGCATGTCATGTGTTTTGCAGTAGGCAGATGAGGCCTTCGCGCATTTTTCACAAGCTATTGTAATTAGACTCCCATTCGCTTGTTTGAGCGGGAGTATATAGATGAGTCTTGGGTCTTTTAGACCACAGATTTCGCATTTGTTCATAAAAGGAGCTTTCTTTTCAGGGTTATTTGTTGATTGTTTGGTTTTGGTGTTTTCATAAAATACAATACAACATATTTTATGTTTAATCAATATTTAGGAGAAGATATTAATATATTAAAAATACTTCTAAAGACGTTTTAGTTTTTTGTGTTTGGTATATTTGGTATAATCTCTTTATGAATATAGGCTTTGATTATGTAGGAATAACTACTCCATTTTATTGTCATGATGGTAATGGAAAAATACTATTACATAAAAGAACAACAGAGTGTAGGGATGAACACAATCGCTGGGACGCTGGTTCTGGAAAACTAGAATTCAATCTTTCGTTAGAAGAAAATGTTTTAAAGGAATTAGAGGAAGAATATGGCTGTAAAGGTAAAATAGAATCGCAATTACCAGCCCATGATATTTTAAGAGAACATGATGGAAAGAAAACTCATTGGATCGCCGTACCATTTTTTATAAGAGTTAATCCCGAAGATGTTAAAAATAATGAACCACACAAAATTGCTGAAATTGGTTGGTTTGAATTAGATAAATTACCAGAACCATTACATACGGGTTTTGCGTATACCCTTAATAAATACAAGGAATATTTTGAAAAGGTTTTGAATAAGAAATAGATTTTTTATTTTGGTATAATCTCTTTATGAAAAAAGACGCCACAGAAAATCAGAAAGACAGACCAAAAATCGGTATAGGTGTAGTGGTGATTAGGGATGGAAAAATTCTTATCGGAGAGAGAATAAGTAGTCACGGAAGTGGTACTTTTATGATTCCTGGAGGACATCTAGAATTCGGAGAGAGTTTCGAAGAGACTGCTATGAGAGAAGTGGAAGAGGAAACCGGATTAAAAAATTTAAAAATAAAAGGAGTTATATCTATTGGTAATGATATTGCTTATGATAAGCACTATGTTTCTATTGGTATATTAGCTGAATCTCTAAAGGAAGATGGCGAGCCATATCCTGCTGAACCTGAAAAGTCTAAGAATTGGAAATGGTATGATCCGAAGGAGCTTCCAGAAAATCTTTTTTTACCAAGTAAAAAGGTGATAGAGAATTGGTTAAGCGGAAAAGTTTACTCTGATTAAGACTAATTTAATTTATGATTTCTAAAACAAAGCCAGAAAATTTTAAAGAAAAGTTTGAAGTCGTCAGTTGTTTTATTGAGTGTGGTTCAGAAATTCTCCTATTACATAGGCATGATCATAAACCTCAGGGAAACACTTGGGGAGTTCCTGCTGGAAAGATCGATAGTGATGAGGATATGTTTGGTGCTGTCTCTAGAGAAGTCGGTGAGGAGACCGGGGTTTTAAGACCGAAAGAAGAATATAAATATTTTGATAAATTATATGTTAGATATGATGATTATGATTTTATTTATCACATGTTTCATCTTCCATTAAATTCAAAGCCGAAACTTAGAATAAGTGACAAAGAACATAAAGATCACGTTTGGAAAAAACCGAAAGAAGCTCTCGATTTACCGTTAATTCAAGACGAGGATTTTTGTATTAAGT
>CAYVEL010000014.1:3273-16037 GCA_964450345.1 uncultured Candidatus Saccharibacteria bacterium
CCGAAAGAAGCTCTCGATTTACCGTTAATTCAAGACGAGGATTTTTGTATTAAGTTGTTCTATAAAATTTAGTTATTTTGTTCATTGACAGCAATTTTTTAATACGCTATCATTCAAATATGCATTTGAATGAATTAGCTAAGTTAATGCGCACAGCGGGGGATGAAAGCAGGTTAAAAATACTATGTGCTATTTTTAGTCATAGTAAAATCTGTGTTTCTGAAATAGCTCAAAAATTAGATTTGAGCGTGGCTATTGTGTCGCATCATCTTCAGGTTATGTCTCGTGAGGGATTAGTAATTCCCGTGAGAGATGGTAAGAAAGTTTGTTATGAATTACCAAAAGATGAATTTACTAAAGATCTAAAGAAATTCATTTGTAAATATAAATAAAAGTTAAAGAAGTTTATTAAAATTTTAAAAAAAATAGATTAAAAATTAATAATTAAAAATAAAAATATGAAAAATAATAATGTAATAGTTTATTCAACACCAACATGTCCATACTGTGTAATAGCGAAAGAGTTCTTGAAGAAAAATAATATCGAATTTATTGATAAAGATGTTAGTAGAGATCGTAATTCGGCTAATGAAATGATTGCTAAAAGTGGTCAGATGGGTGTGCCCGTTCTAGATATTAATGGCGAGATCTTGGTCGGATATGATCCAGAAGCTATTTTGTCTTTGGTTAAATAATAAAAAAATGATAAAAAATTTAAAAAATGAAGGAGTTGTAGATAGATTGATTAGATTATTGGTTGCCGAGATTCTACTTCTAACTGCTTTTTTCTGGTTAGATGGCGTATCACAGATATTTGTATATGTTTTGGGTCTGATTAGCTTATTTACTTCTATTTCTGGTTTCTGTGCACTGTATAAAGTTTTTGGTATAAAGACTATTTTAGAAAATCCAAAGAAGACATCAGTCTATATAAAAGTTATTTTCGCTCTACTTTTTGTTTTGATTGCTGTCCTGGGTAGTTATTACAGCGCCTTTTTATCTAAGAAGTTTTTCTTAGATGATTATACAAAGATGAATAACTATTATAAGCAGACCCTTTTCTTTACGGGTCAGATTAACAGAGATGAGGCTGTAAAAAATTATTCTAAACTTGTGGAAGAATATAGTTCTTTTTCTAAGAAATATACTAAATATCATCCGTATGTAATAAGAATGGATGAAAAGTTTAATTCAGATTTGGAGAGTATTAATAAAATAATTTCTTCAGTTAAGGATTTGGTCTCGACCGGTGATCTAAAGCAGGCTCATCTAGATCTAGAATCTGTTAGACCGATTTTTCAAGATATTTTAAAGAGAAATAATTTCTCAATGCTCGCTATTACTCTAGTAGATTTTCATGATGCTATGGAGAAAATTATCTCGAGTGCTGATAATAAAGACGCAGAAGGCTTAATAGCCGTATATCCAGAAGTTGATTTAAAACTTAAAGCGGTTGAAGAAATTACAAATGACGATGAGATTAAGAATATCAGAGTTAAACTTGATGAAACTTTAGATTTAGCAAAGAGTGGTAAGAAAGATGAACTTTCAGCTAAAGCAGCTGAATTAAAAAGCGCTTTCGTTAAAGTGTATTTGAAAAGAGGTTAGTAAAAAGTAGTTTCGGAAATAAAAATAAATATAAAAAATAAAAATCGACTCGCAACTATCTGATGCGAGTCGGTTTTTAGATTACAAAAACTCTAAAATAGCTTAGTATTAAGTCCATGATTAGAAAGATAATTTCACTTATAACTTTTCCTGGAGTGATTACTCATGAGCTTGCTCATAAGACCGCTTGTGATTCTATGGGGGTTAAAGTTCATAAGGTGGTTTATTTTAGATTCGGAAATCCTTCCGGTTTAGTAGAGTATGCAGACACCGCTACTTGCAGACAGACTTTCTGGATATCTATTAGTCCGTTTTTATTAAATACTTTTCTGGCTCTGGTATTTAGTTTTTTTGTTTTGAAAACAGGGGGAGATTATCTTTTAAGTATTGTCCTTCTTTGGCTCGCTTTTTCAATGGGGCTCCACGCTTTTCCAAGTAATAAAGACATGGAGAATGTTTATAAGAGTAATAAACAGGCTATTAAACAGAGTTCTATTATCACTTCGATTTTCTATATCCTATTTTTCCCATTTGTTTGGCTTCTTTGGACCTTGAATAAGCTTAGATTTTTCTTGTTTGATATTATTTATTCTGTTTTGCTAATACTTATTGGTTTGGGTATTTTACAGAAAATTTTTCATTAAGTTTTTTAATTATTTTAGGGTAATGTTAGAATACTAAAATGAAAAAGAAAATAATCGGCGTTGATTTTGACGATGTCCTATTTAATTTTAATAGGAGTTTCGTAGATTTTTGTAATAAAAAATACGGAACTAAAATGACATACGAAAAGATTACCGATTATATGATGGAAAAATCTTGGAATGAGCCGATAGAAGTAATACTTAAAAGGATAGAGGAATTTTTTAAATCTGGTGAGCATGATTTAGTTATTCCTCTAGCTGGTTCTGAAGATGCTATTAAAAGTCTATCTTCTAAATATGATTTAGTGGTGATAACTTCTCGTCCTGATCTAATTAAAGAGTCTACTAACAGATGGATAAACAAAAATTTCGGTGATGTTTTTAAAGGTGTACATTTCTCTAATCAATTTATGACTGGTGGAGGCGTAGCTAGAAAAAAGAGTGAAATTTGTAAAGAAATAGGGGTGAATCTTTTTATTGAAGATGCGCCTGTTTATTCTATGAATATAGCTAAAAACGGTATTCCTGTAATCTTATTAAATACGCCATATAATCAGAACGTATCTCACGAACTGATTTCTAGGGTTAATTCTTGGGCTGAAGTAGAAGGAAAAATAGGGGAGATATTGGGCTAATAAAATCTGGCTATATATTATTGACATATTACGTTATTTCGTGTTATAATATGTATGTTAGAAATTTAACAAACAAAAAAGAAGAAAGGATACAAAGTGAACACTCTCTTGAACTTACTCGGGAGCGTATCACTCTGTGTCGCTCCCGTTTTGTTAATTATTGGTTCTTTAAAAAAAGAAGGCGAACCAGGTAAAATCGATCCGAATCCGGCGATGTTTTTTATTCGAGCTGTTGTGGCTTGGATGAATCTCGCAACGTATTTTGTGGGCTCACAAACAACGCTCATTCGTTGCAGTGTGCTCATTGTTTCCACTATCAGTCTTACCACTTTGTTTTTTGTCTCTTTGTGGTTAGGTAGGCTGAAAATGGTCGGTCTGATTGAAATTACCTGTCTCATCTTATCTGTGATTGTCGGTGTTATTTGGAAGATCACAGAAAATCCGGTGATGGCTAATCTTATTATGCAGGTAATTCTCGTAATATCTTTTATGCCATCTTTTATACGGACTTATCGACTGGAAGAGCGTAATACTCCTCTGACTTGGATATTTGCAACGGTTGCTTATGTTTTTATGACTATGGCATTGCTTGTAGATGAGAATGGGTTTAAGTTGTTTCAACTTGTTAATCCTATAATTCCAGGTATTGGTGGAAACGGCCTTCTTGCTTTGCTGGCATACCGGCAAATTTTAATTCGAAAGAGAAAATCATTATAACTCCCGTCGGCGCTTTGGCGCTTACGGGAGTTTTGTTATAATGCACCTTATGAAAAAAGTATTCGTATCAGGCTGTTATGACATATTGCATGCAGGTCATATTCAATTTTTTAAAGAAGCGAAAGCGCTAGGAGATCATCTTACAGTTTGTTTTGCTAGTGAAAAGGTTTTAGAACTTGCTAAGAATAGAAAGTCCGCAATTCCAGAAGATCATAAGAAAATTGTTATGGGTTCTCTGAGCTGTGTCGATGAGGTTTTAATTAGTTCTGATTTGCATCCCATTTTTGATTTTGAGACTCATATAAAAAGAGTTAAGCCTAATATTTTAGCAGTTACGGAAGATGATAAGAATAAAGATATAAAAAGGGAATTTTGTGCTAAATACGATATTGAATTAGTAGTGCTTCCTAAGACTGAGCCGATTGCTAAACCGGTTTCAACAACATCTATTAGAGCTGGTCTATTAAATCTTTTAGAGGTTCCTCTTAGAGTGGATTTTGCTGGTGGATGGCTCGATGTTCCTAAATTTTCTCGTAAGGGTGCGTTTATTGTGAATTGCACAATCACTCCGAAAGTATCATTAAATGATTGGAAATATAAACATAATTCTGGTTTAGGAGGTTCTGCTGCTTATTCTATTTTACAAATTAAAGGTGGTGTGGCTTCAGAATTAAATATGGGAGTTGGTTGGCAGGATCCGGCTGTAATATTAGAGACTGGACTATGTGTTTGGCGTTCAGGAAAAAAGCCTGTATTAGAATCAAAATATAATCCTGATTGGTTAGAGGGTAAGATGTTGATTTTTTGGATGGAAAAAATTAGAAGTTCTTCTGATTATGTAAAAAATAAGAGGAATTTTAATAAGATAGAGCAAGCTGGAAAAATAGCTGCTGATGCGGTCAGTAAGAAGAATTTAAATTTGTTGGCAAAGGCTATTAAAACTAGTTACGAAGTTCAACTTGATGAGAAAATGATTGAATTACCAAATATTAAAGGTTCTATTGCTAAAAAATATTTGGGAGCAGGTCACGGCGGATATGCTTTATATTTATTTAAGAATAAGAAAGATAGAGATTTAGCATTAAAGAAAAATAAAGAAGCTTTTAAGGTAGAACCTTATATAAAAACCGGAAACGAATTAGTTAATTAATAATTCAGGTTTATTTAGTTTTAATTGAATTTCCAGCTACGTAACCGGTAGTCCAACATAACTGTAGGCTGAATCCTCCAGATGGTCTGTCTATGTTTAAGATGTCGCCAATAAGATAAAGGTTTGGGAAAATTCTAGATGACATCGTGCGGAAATCTACTTCTTCGAGCTTAACACCACCGGAAGATATTATGGCTTTATCAGAACCGAGTAGGCCTGTAATATTTATAGACAGATTTTTGATTGTTTCGATAAGTCTAAGTCTTTCTTCACGTTTAATACTGTTGTTTGCGGTATCAGGATTTGTTTTTGATAATTCTAGGACAATAGGTACTAATGCTTTAGGGATTATTAAGTCTAGGGAGTTCTTTATCTTTTTATTATTTTGTTCAATAAATAGATTCTGAAGTCTTTCATTTAGTTTTCCGTGATCAAAATCAGGCATTAGATCCAGTATGATATTTACTTTATCGTATTTAAGAAGTTCTCGGACTTCACTGCTTAGGTTTAGGATTGTGGGACCGGTTAGGCCAAAATGGGCGAAGAGTATTCTTCCAATCTTAGAGGTGTGTTTGGTTCCTGATTGTAATATTGTAACTTTTACATTATCTAAACTAATTCCCTGGAGGTCTCTAATCCAAGCTGTGTCAGACTTTAGTGGTACAAGTGATACATCGGGTTCGATAATAGTATGACCAATATTTTTAAGCCACTTAAATCCGTCACCGGTAGAACCTGTTTCTCTATGCGAAGTGCCTCCTGTCGCGACCACAAAATTCTTCGCTTTTAAGATCTCATTTTTCCCAGCATATTTAATACGCACGCTTTCTATTAGTGACTTTTCTTTATTTAATTCAATACTTAAAACTTCGGCTTCTGTTAGAACTTCCACACCATGTTCAGACATATAATCTTCTAGAGTATCGAGTACAGATTGAGAGGTGTTGCTGGTAGGAAAAACACGTTTATATTCTTCTACTCTAGTTAACATCCCATGAGAATTAAAAAATTCTAAAGTTTCTTTTACGCTAAATTCTGAAAAAGGTGAGAATAGAAATTTTCCGCTATCTTTAAATTTCTCTAAGAGTTTTCGATTATCTAATTCAGCATTAGTCACATTACATCTTCCACCGCCAGTGATTAAAAGTTTCTTACCTAAAGATGAATTTTTCTCTAGAAGTAATACCTTTAGACCTCTTTCAGCCGCTCTTCCAGCAGAAAACATACCAGCAGGGCCACCGCCTATGATTATTACATCCCAATCTGTATTAAATATGTTTTTAGAAGCCATAACAGTCTCTTTTTCGATTATTGATTATACTAGCATAAAATCTGATATAATCTTAGCTAATATGAAAAGAATTTTCGGTATAGAAAAGAATATTTTTATTCTTAGTGTCACTAGTTTTTTTAATGATTTCTCATCTGAGATGGTTCATTCTTCTTTTCCTGCTTTTTTTACCACTGTACTTAAGTCTGGTGCTCAATCTCTCGGAATAGTTGAAGGTATTGCAGACGGTCTCGCTAATTTTCTAAAAATTTATTCTGGAAGAATGTCCGACAAGATAAACAGAAGAAGACTTTTTATTATCATAGGTTATTCGATGTCTGTACTTACTAGACCTTTTTATTCATTAAGTGGCGGAATATTCTCTGTGGCTAGTTTAAGATTTATAGACAGAATAGGAAAAGGAGTCAGAGAAGCACCTAGAGATGTTCTTATATCAAAATCCGCTCCACATGGAGAAATAGGAAAGTCTTTTGGATTTCATAGAGCTATGGATAGTATTGGAGGAATCCTAGGTCCATTCGCGGCTTTTTTAATCCTTCTTTATTTCCCAAGTGGTTTTAATATTATATTCGTATCGGCATTCTTGGTTGGAATATTGGCCATAGTCTCTCTGTTTTTCGTAGATGATATTAAATCGGTTTTATCTGATCCTAAAGAGAAAATTTCTAAAGCTCTTAAACTACCAAAAGCTTTTAAAGTTTATGTTATAGCGTCTTTTATTCTCTCTATAGGTACAATACCTGTGGCAGTTCTATTACTTAAAACTACTACATTAAATCTATCCGCAGCTTCAATACCACTTTTCTATATGGTTTATAGTCTTTCTTATTCATATTTTTCAGTTTATGCAGGAAAGCTTTCGGATATGATCGGTACTAGTAAGGTTATTGTTACAGGATTTTTAGTTTTAATATTAGGTTACGTTTTTATAATTTTTGCTAATTCTATTTTAGCTTTAGTTTTCACTTTCTTGTTCCTCGGAATTTTCCCAGCTATGACAGATGGAGTTCAGAGAGCTCTAGTGGCTAAAAGAATTGATGATGAAAAAAGAGGTTATGCTTATGGTGTTCTAAACTCTGCTTTAGGTTTCGGTGCGATGATTGCAGGTATTGGAGGAGGATATATGTGGCAGAATTTTGGATATACGAACACTTTAATTGTGGATAGCTTAATAATCCTTATCGGTATTAGTGTTTTTGGTTATTATCATAAGGTGAAAAAAGTAGAGAATAGTATATAATTTGTAAATATGAATTATAAAGCATCAATTTTAATAATAGTGGTATGTATATTAGCTCTAACCGGTTTGCTGTTCCTAGCTAGTCATTCCTCTAAGAAAAATAGACCAATCGACAATATTTCTATAGAAGACCATATATATGGAACAAGTACTGCTAAAGTTATTCTATTAGAATATAGTGATTATCAGTGTCCTGCATGTGCTGCATATCAGCCATACATAAAAGCTATATATGAGAAGTATTCTGATAAGATATCTTTCGTTTACAGACATTTTCCTCTTCAACAGCATCCGAATGCTATTCCAGCAGCACTTTATTCAGAAGCAGCGGGTAGACAGGGTAAGTTCTGGGAAATGCATGATTTACTATTTTCTAAACAGTCCGAATGGGAAGTCTTATCAGGAAAGGACCTAGATAATAAATTCATCTCTTATGCAGAATCTCTAGGATTAAAATTAGATCAGGTAAAAACAGACATTGCTGACCCTAAACTTATGGAAAAGATTACTGGTGATTGGGAAGGTGGAAGAATCGCCAAGGTACAATGGACACCTACTTTCTATATAAATGGCGTTAAATTAACTAAGGAAATACCAGGTCAGGGAACAGGTAATCCAAATCCAGAAGATATAGAGGAGGCTATCAAAAAAGCCCTAGATATAAAGTAAAGTTTAGTTTTTGTGGAGTCTTTATAGCTTAAGTAAAAGTTATCCTCTAGAAATCAACAGGGTAACTTTTACTTGTATTTGGAGATATGGTAGATTATAGGAGGTAATAAATTTAACTAAAATAAATGAAAATGAACAAAATTGTAGATAAAAAACTTCTAAAAATATACATAGGGGTTTTGTCTATCGTATCTATGGTGTATTTAGGCTTTGAACCTACCAATGGTCAGGCTCAGGCCGTTTCTGATCAATTTATTGTAACTCAGGTAATTTCTCCGGAGGTTGCTATTAAAACTTCTGCAGCAGACGTTTCAATGTCTCCTGCTTTACAAGGTTTAACTGGAGGTACTGCTAACGGAAGTACATTCATTGTTGTTGCAACTAATAACACTACAGGTTACACAATGGTCATCTCAGCTTCGAATACTCCAGCGATGAGAGGTAATGCTACTGGTGCTACTCTTGCAGATTACACCACAGGAACAGCGAATGTGCCAGATTACGCTTTTAACGCTACAGGAGTAAGATTCGGTTATTCAGTAAGTGCTGCAAGTACGTCAGATATAGCTCAAAAGTTCTTAGATAACGGAAGTACATGTAATACGGGTGCTTTAGATACAGGGGGTAACTCATCATGTTGGTATGGTCTTTCTACTACAGCCACATCAGTAGTAGTTAGAAATACTTACACAGCATCTACGGGTGCTACAACAACTTTGTATTTTAGAACTTATATTCCATCTAACTCTTTCATTATTGCGGATACTTATGTATCTACATCTACACTGACAGCGACACCGAACTAAAATATGAAAAAAATCATCAGATCAACAATAATTTTATTAGCTATATTTACAGTACTATTAAGTTCTGTAGTTAAAGCTGAGTCAGGGTATAAAATAGAAGATCTAGAGGATACTAATAATTACGGAGATTTTGTTGTTGGTCCTGGTAAGACAGAGCTTCAACTTGAACCAGGTGACAGTACTGTAATAAATCTTACTGTTACAAATAGAATGGGTGTCGATAAGACATTTAAGTTTACAACTGAAGATTTTAAGGGTTCAAATAATTCAGAAGAGACTGTTGTATTACTCGGTAATGATAGAGGACCATACTCTTTAAAAGACTATATTACTTTTGACTCTGATACTGTAACACTCAAGCACGGTCAAAGAGTCACTGTTCCTTTAACTATTAAGGTTCCTTATGATGCTCAGCCAGGTGGTCTTTATGGTGCAGTATTAGTTCAAACAGTAAGTAAAAAAGCTGATAAAGACATATCTTCTAACACGGCAAATGCTCTAGTAACAAGAGTAGGTACACTATTTTTCGTTAAGGTTCCAGGTCCAACAAAAACAGAAGGTAGTATCAGCGAATTTTATATTCCTGGAAATAGAAAGTTTTTAACTACTGGTCCTGTAAAGTTTAATATTCAGTTCAAGAACACTGGTAATGTTTACTTAAATCCATATGGACAGATAAAGATTAGGAACATAGTAGGATCAGAGGTTGCTGATATTGAAGTTAAACCTTGGTTTGCTATGCCAGATTCTACTCGTTTTAGAGAGGTTACTTGGGATAGACTATTCGCCTTTGGAAGATATACAGCTACCGCTGAAATAAATAGAGGTTATGATAATAAGATTGATACTCTTTCTTATTCTTTCTGGGTTATTCCAGTTCTACCAGTCGTGATTGTTCTAGTTGTACTTCTAGTTATTGCTTTCCTAATAAAAATTATATTTTCTAAATTTGAAATTAAGAAGAAAAGTTAATTAAGATATGTTTTATAAATTCGATAAGAATTTGTTGTATCTTGGAATTTTTCTAGTATTATCTATAATACTTACACCAATTGTATTTGATGAAATATTTGCAGGTATGAATAGTGCTAGTTATTCTATTCAGAGCGACTCTGTAAATTTTGGAGGAGGTGATTCAGTTTCTTCTTCTTATAAGATGGGAGATACTTTAGGTGAAATAGCCACAGGTATTAGCTCGAGTACTAATTACTCAATGTATGCGGGTTTTAGACAGATGGATAGTGTCTATTTAGCTGTTATACCACCTCAAAGCGTAGCTATGTCTCCAGCACTAGGAGGTCTTACTGGAGGTACTTCTAATGGCCTGACAGATTTTAAAGTTATTACAGACGATGTGGCGGGGTATACAGCTACTCTTAAAGCATCTACCAGTCCTGCCATGAAGGGTCCACTTGATTCTATAGCCGATGCTACTACTACGGTTCAATTTAATTTCTTAACTAGTGCTTCTACAGCTACTTTTGGTTTTACACCAGAAGGAACTGAAATACCTCAAAGTTTTAAAGATAATGGTTCAGTTTGTGGTTCCGGTTCTGGTGATGTAGCTAGTCAGTGTTGGTCTGGATTAAGTACCTCTGGTACTACAACAGCATATTCTGCTGTAGCTAATCATCCGACAGGAGCTTCTACTACTTTAAGATTTAGAATAAATGTTGGATCGAGTAGATTTTTATTAGAAGGTAATTATCAGGCAGACCTTACATTAACTGTTTTGCCGTTGTAATATTGTTAGTATGAGAATAAGGGGAATTATTTTCGGATTATTAATACCGGTATTTTTTTTGCTAAACACCGATTTTTCCTATGCTCAAGTACAGAGTCAATTTTTAATAACAACAAGAGTTCTCGGAGACTCTACTCCTCCTACAACTCCTTTAAATCTTAGAGCAATTAATATATTGACGACTCAGATAGATTTGGCTTGGGATTCGTCTGTTGATGACTCGTATATCATAGGCTATGAACTTTATAGAAACGGTCAATTTTTGGCCTTGTTAGGCTCTACTACAATAGCTCATTCTGATACAGGTTTAACTCCAAATACTACTTATACTTACACCGTTCAAGCGATTGATGCGGTAGAAAATCGATCAGCTTCGAGTACTCCTTTAGTTGTTAAAACAAATTCTTTACCACATACTTCGGGCGGAGGTGGAACATATATAAATACGTTCATAGATAATTCACAGAGAGTTATAGAGATAACTGATTTTAATATTATACCGAGTCACACTTCTGCTTATATTGTTTTTAAAACAAATATTCCAATCAGAACAATTACTAAATGGGGAGAGACTACTGATAATGAAATAGGAACTTCTTATTCTAATTATTTAAGCAGGATTCATTTTATTTCATTAGAAAATTTAAGTGAAGGAACAAAATATCATTTTAATATTTCTCTGATAGACGAGTATAATAAAAATTTAAAAGAAATTTCTACATATTTTTTAACTACTAGTGTAGCTAAAGAAATTTATTTACCAAATGTCTCAAACTTAAACGCAGAAGCAATTCGTTCCGGAGTTTTTTCTGATGTAAAAATTAAATGGGAATATCCTGAAGTTCCGAATGAGGGTGTAGTGGTTTTGAGAACAGTTGGTCATTACCCAATTGATAAATTTGATGGGAAAATTGTGTACGATGGAACGCAAAATAACTTCACTGACAGGGTAGATGTCGAGTCAAAATATTTTTATACGGTCTTCGTAAAGTACAAAAAAGATAAAAATTCATCCGGTTCTGTCATTAGACAACCGAATGTGAAAGATGTCGAATTAGAAAAAAATACTAATAAAAATTTTCTAGATTTTTCAAAAATAATTATCGAACAAATTGGTCAGAAAATTAGGCCTATAAATAAGGTTTTTTCAGTGGCTTCAGAATTTCCTGTAACTCTTGCAATAGAAAAAAATGATTTATTAAAAGATATAAAAATTATTGTTTTAAAAATCGTCCCAGATAACGAAAATAATACACAATCCACATACCTTTTGACATATAATTTTGATAAAATTAGGTACGAAAGTTCCTTTAATTTAAACCCCGGAATTGATTATAGTTTTAGCATTTACTATATCGATTCATTAGGAAAAGTTAGGGGTGAGAATAAGGGATATTTCAAGGTAAAAGAAGTTATTTCACAATTCAATCGGGGGGACTTAGGCTGGTATGGAATTTTTATAGATTTTCTGTGGTTGCTAATATTGATCATTATTCTTTTAGTTCTTTATTTCATCTATCGCTTAACCCGAAAGAATCAAAAACGTGAAGAAACTACTTTGCCAAAAGATCAAAATGATCGAATTGCGCGAAGCATTAAACAATAACCACTTTTTCAGAGGCCTAACAGCGCTTTTGGTCTTTACTCTTACTTTCGGAAATTTCTTTTCATTTTTTATAAATTACAATACTGCTTACGCACAGGTTTCAAATTTTAATAAACAAATTAATTATCAGGGAAAGCTAGCTGGTTCTACTGGCATCGCTGTTGCGAATGGTAATTACAATATTCGTTTCAAACTTTATAACGTAGCTACAGGTGGTTCAGCACTTTGGACAGAAACATGGTGTTACTCTACAGACAGTGGTGCTACTTGTACTGGTTCAGGAACAGATAACCGTGTCGCTGTTACTAGTGGAATTTTTAGTACACTTCTAGGTTCTACTACAGCACTTAATTCAGTCGATTTTAATCAGACACTTTACCTCGGAGTAGAAATCGGAGGTAGTTCTGCTACACCTGCATGGGATGGTGAAATGTCTCCTAGAAAAAAACTTGGTTCAGTTCCTTCAGCCTTCGAAGCAGAAAGACTTAATGGGGTTAAGGCAAATCAATTTTTTAGAAACGATATCGCTAACTCTACAAGCACAGCTACAACATCACTTTATGTTCAGCAGTCTGGTGCAGGAAATATAATGAGTTTGATTGGTCAGGGTGGTATTGCTGCTTTGATTGCTCAGTCAAATGGATTCATTGGTTT
>CAYVEL010000015.1:0-14779 GCA_964450345.1 uncultured Candidatus Saccharibacteria bacterium
AGATTTAAAAACTCTCGGCTTTACCGATCAGGTAAAACTAATTGAAAAATTTCCAGTAATTTTTAGTTATTCCACTGAAGAAAACATTAAACCAAAAGTAGACTTTGTTCAGATGGTTTTAGATACATATAGTATTAAACAATATAAGTCACCAGAGGTGTTTGAAGCTTTTCCACCGATTATAGGACTAAAGAAAGTTAAATTAGAAATATTAGCAAGGGTGTTTAGAGATAAAATAGAAAAGGCCGAAGAACTATCTGCTAAAGAGGTATCTAATTTATTCATTACTCCAATTGAAGATATAATCCTTTCATACATCACGATTAATGACAGAAAAATGTTCATTTCTGAATTCCTTAAGAAAACTAGAGAAAGTAGAGAAAACAAAGATAAAGAAGGAAAGAGAAAAACAATACAGAACCTGTTATCTAAAGACCAATCAGGAAATATTGTATTAGGCGATCCGCTTACAAATATCATATTAAAATACTTCAGAGATTATCCACCAAAAGAAGGAGAGTTTGAGGAGGGCGTGGAAGAACCAGAAGTCGATTCAGAATAGAGCTTTTAATTAAATAAAAAATCACTCGTTTTACCATCGAAGGTTAGATTCTTAGATACTGACTCCATTACTGGAGCTGTCGTTTGGTTATTCACCACGGTGTAATTGACCCGTAATTACTAGACTCGACATGAGGTATATAAAATCACAAGTGATTAGGCGTAGAGCTGTTGTTCCTTTGCCTAAAGGGAACAGCAATTTGTCTCCAACTTCTCTTGCTATTGAAGCATTGTAGGCGCGACATGTGTGCCTCGTTATTCGGTCGTTTGAGACCTACAGTTGGAACGGAAAATCTTGGAACAAGTCCTGTATTTATAATACTCCGATTTTGTAAAAAGGAAATATATAGCCCGTGTAAAACAAAAACACCCCATTAATATTTTTAGTGGGGTGTTTTTGTTTAATTTTATAGTCCTTCTACTTCTTTTGCTGCCTGTTTGCTTTGCTTGTTTCTTTCTGTTGGATTTAGAACTTTCTTTCTTAGTCTGATTGATTTTGGAGTGATTTCTAGATATTCATCATTACTCATTATTTCTAGACCCTTCTCGATATCTAATTCTAGAGGAGGAGTAAGCATTATATGTTCATCAGAACCTGAAGCACGCATGTTTGTAAGTTGTTTACCTTTACATGGATTAACATCCATTCCTTCACCCTTAGAAGTATTTCCGATAACCTGACCCTCATAAACTTCTAGAGCTGGACCGATATATAGGGTACCTCTTTCCTGAAGATTCCATAGAGAGAAACCTAATGCTTTACCTGTCATCATAGATACCATTGATCCTGTTTCTTTCTTCTTGATTTCACCTGAGTAAGGCTTAAATCCAATCATTCTGGCACATAGAATACCTTCACCCTTAGTGTCGATAACGAATTCACCTCTGTAACCTAGTAGACCACGAGTAGGGACTTCGAACATCATTCTGACCTGACCGTCTTTACTTCTCATGTCTGTCATTGTTCCTTTACGCTTTCCAAGTTTCTCGATGATAACACCAGAAAATTCTTCAGGAGTATCAATAGTTACTTCTTCGAAAGGTTCGCTCATCACATCATCAATTTTCTTAATGATAGCCTGAGGCTGTGAGACCTGTATTTCGAAACCTTCACGTCTCATGTTTTCTAGAAGAATAGAAATGTGTAATTCTCCACGGCCGTATACTTTAAAGAAATCATTACTACCAAAATCTACTTTTAGACCTACGTTAATTTCAATTTCTTTTTCTAGACGCTCTTTAATCTGTCTTGAAGTTACGAATTTTCCTTCTTTACCTGCGAAAGGTGAGTTATTAACTAGGAAGTTTAGACAAATAGTAGGTTCATCTACTTTAATAGCAGGAAGAGCTACAGTGTCAGCTGTTGAACAAATAGTCTCACCGATGTTTATATTAGGAAAACCTGCGATAGTAACAATGTCACCAGCGATAGCTTCCTCTGTTTCTAATCTGTTTGTACCAGCGAATGTAAATATTTTTATAATTCTTCCAGACTCTTTCTTTCCATCTGGATCAATAGCGAAAGCGTTTTGACCAACTTTAACTCTTCCTTCATATATTCTAGCGATAGCAAGTCTGCCTAGGAAATTGTCATAACCAAGGTTAAACACTTGAGCTCTTAGAGGTTTTTCTTCATTACCGTATGAAGCTGGCTTAACATGTTCGATAACTGTATCTAATAGAGGAGTTAAATCTTTAGAATCTTCAGTTAGAGATTTTTTAGCAATACCAAGTTTTCCAATAGCATATACAGTAGGGAAGTTTAACTGCTCATCGTTTGCACCAAGCTCCATGAATAGTTCAAGAACCATTTCATGTGCCTTTTCTGGATTTGCTGCTGATTTATCAATTTTGTTTATAACTACAATAGGTTTAATTCCTAGTTCTAGAGACTTCTTAAGAACGAATCTGGTCTGAGGCATAGGACCTTCCTGAGCATCTACTACTAGAAGCACACAATCAATAGATTTAAGCACACGTTCTACTTCAGAACCGAAGTCAGCGTGTCCTGGGGTGTCTACGATGTTTATCTTTGTTCCTTTATAAGGAATAGATGTGTTTTTAGCATAAATAGTAATACCGCGTTCCTGTTCTAGAGCGTTCGAGTCCATACTAGCTGCATCCGTATAACCAGCTTGTTTCATTAATGCATCAGTAAGAGTGGTCTTACCGTGGTCTACGTGCGCAATAATAGCGATATTTCTAATTTCCATAATGTTTGATTTGAGGGTTATTTATAACACAAAAATTATTTCGTGTCTATCTATATTAGTCTCAAAAACACCACATTTAGATTTTATATAAATTTATCGGGTCTTTATGTGCTTTATTTTATGATTTATACGTGAAAATATATGACTTAAAATCAAAAGTAGAGTTAATTTTTAAAGATATTATCAGTATGTCTATAGATAGGTTTGCTTCAGATATACACATAGATTTACAGAAAGATTTAGGCATTGTTCGTTTTAGGATTAAGGGTTATTTAAGCGTGTTTGCGGGTGTGCCACCGAATCTGTATAGAGAACTTATTTCTAAAATAAAAGTTTTATCATCTATGCGTATAGACGGGTTATTTATGCAGGACGGTAGAATGTGTCTCGGAGATTTTTCTGAATACGATTTTAGAGTTTCTGTTATTCCTGGATTTTATGGTGAATCATGCGTGATTAGAATTAATAAAAATAATTCTGATTTTAAGAGTTTAGATGATATTGGTTTTGTTGTTGGTGATATACAGAAAATTAGAGATTTGGTTTTTGGTAGTGGTTTGGTTATTGTCTCTGGTCCAACCGGTTCGGGTAAGACTACGACGCTTTACTCTATTGTTAATGAGATTAATGATGGTAAGAATTTAATTATTACAGTAGAAGATCCGGTAGAGCGTGTGATTAATGGTACGAGGCAGATACAGGTTAGAGATAGTTCAGGGATAAGTTTTTCTTCAGTTTTGCGAACTATTCTTAGACAGGATCCGGATATTATTTTGATTGGAGAGATTAGGGACAGAGAGACTGCGCGAATAGCGATTAATTCTGCTCTGACTGGTCATTTAGTTCTGGCTACACTTCATACTAGAGACGCGGGTTCTGTGATATACAGGCTGAGAGAATTTGATATTGATGAAGAATTAATTAAGGCTACTTTAAAGCTATCTATTCACCAGAGACTTATTGGGGTGGTGTGTTCTGTGTGTTCAAAAGAGATTTATTTCGATGGAAGGGTTTATTACTCTGGAGAATGCTGTGATAAATGTGATTTTGTAGGGCTAGAAGGTAAAAGACTAATTTCTGAAGTGATGAAATTTGATTTTAAGAAAATCAATAATATTTTAAATATGGATGAACTGTATTCTAAAACAGGAACAGAAACTCTACGAGAAAATATTCTGAAAATTTCAGATAGTACGAAACTCTCATATTTAGATATTAGAGAGATTTTTGAGTGATTGATCAATATGAATAATAAAGAAAGTACAGAATTTCTGGATGGTTTCAATAATTACCTTAGAGGTGGTAATGATGTTTTAAATTCTTTAGATTTTTTACTTGGAAGCAATAAGAGAAGATCTAAGCTATTAAACAAAACAAAAAGTTTCTTATCTGTCGGAAAGAATTTATCAGAAGTGTTTTTGAAATTTAAAATCATCTCTTCTTTCGAGGCAAAATTAATATCTATTGGAGAAAATACTGGTGATCTTGAAACTGTTTTAGATAGAGTGGTTTATTTAAGAAAAGAAAAATCAAAAATAAATTCAAAAATATTATCTAGTTTGATGTACCCTGCACTCGTTAGTATTCTTGGTTTTTGTTTAGTGATATTTCTATCTGTATATATTTTCCCTCAAATTTCCAGAATATTTCTATCCATGAAGGTGGAGCTGCCTTTAATTACTAAAGTTTTGATAAATATTTCAGGGTTTATTAATAGTAATTTATTTAGGCTGTTTTTAACTCTGATAATAGTGGCGATGATTTTCGGAACTTTTTTCGCATTTAGAGAGGGTAGAATGTTTATAAATTGGTTGTTTAATAGAGGCCTCCTGGTACTGCCTTTAGTCAGAAGAATATATTTGAGATATTGGTCTAGTATTTTTCTAGAGATTCTTAGTCTATTAATTAAGTATGGATCATATGACAGGGTGGAGAATTTATTTAGAGGATTATTACCCAGAGTATTATCTTTAGAATATTTTAAGACGCTTAGTCATTTTAGTTCTGGAAAAGAATTAACTTATTCTCTCGCTCTTAATAAATATTTTCCAAAATATCTTTTAAATCAGATTAAGGTGTATGAGAGAACGGGAGTGCTCGAAAGTAAATTATCTAAGATTTCTGAAAAAGAGCGGTCGGATTTAATTAACAGGCTACAAGTTCTAACTAATTTAATTGAACCATTAATTATTCTTTTAATAGGCGGTGTAGTAATGATTATTGCTCTATCTGTAATACTGCCGATATATAAGATGTCGGGAAGTATGAAGATATAGATTCTGTGTAAATAAAACCATGATTGATAAAGGTAAAAACAGAATAAATGGCGGATTTTTACTGTTTGAAATTCTTTTAGGAATTGCTTTCGCGGTTTTGGTATCTTTGTCTTTTTTAAGCCTCAATAAGTCTTTGAAAAATTCGATAAGTGACTTTAAAAATACTAAAGAGATAAATAATTTTTGGGAAAAATATTCGGAAACTGAAAAAACTTTAAATTTTGAAGATGTAACTTCTGGTGATTATGAGATTGAAACTGATACAGGGGTTTTGAATGTGGATAGAAAAACAGAATTAATTAATAATTTCTTTAAGAAAGCTACTTATGAAATAAAGTTGGGAAATGTAATCTCTGAAAAAGTTCTATTCTTTAGAATCGAAGATGGAAGAGATTATGGTCAGGATATCTGTAATATTAGTAGGTTAGATTCCTCGGGAGTCTTAAATGAGATTAATGAAATATCTAGTTTTAATCTTGGACCCGATATTAAAGCGACCGGTATAGATATAAATAATTCTATTATTGGGGTTACAGCAGATTCGGCTACTAAAAGTCGACCCGATCTTTTTCTGTTTAGTATTTTAGATAATGGCGTATTAAGTATGCTCTCATCCGTTAATACCGGCCCAGGATTGAATGCTATAGATATGTATGGTAATTATGCCTTTCTGGCTAATACCAGCTCTCTTAGTGAATTACAGGCTGTTAGAATAGATATTAAGAATGCTAGCGCGACCCTGGAATCTAGTGCGAAGCTATTTAATAGTGGGGATATAGGTAAGGGTGTATCTATTTTTGTGAGTGACGGATTAGTATTTCTTGGGACTACTAAATCGGCGTCTAGTTCAGAATTATATATTTTAAGCATAGATACTGATGTGAACGGTAAAATTAAATTAAATAAAAAGTCAGAACTTAATCTGAATACTCAAGTAAATTCTATTTTGAAATTTAAAAATATGCTTTTTGTGGCTACACCGACAGATAAGGAGTTTAGAGTTTTTGATATATCTAATATAGAGTCTCCTCCAGTTTTAAAACAAACTTTTTCTTTTAGTGGTTGGGAATCACAAGAAGGAAATTATATATCTAGAAGCGGTGAGAAGATTTATTACGGAAGAACGGTGGGAGGTTTTAATAATAAAAATAATCCGGAGTTTGTGGAATTTTCTCTTAATTCTAATTCAGAAAGTTTTCTGACAGTGTCTACAACTACAGATTATGGGGCGAGTATCTATAGTATTACAGAACATGATAGTCCATTAATAATGACTGGCGCACCAGAAGGGATGATTATAGATAGATCTTCTGGTCTGAAGAAGAGTTTAGGTTTTAAGGCTACAGGGGCGAGATGTATTGGTAATAAATTAATAATAGTGGGAGATAGTAGTCCACAAATAAGAGTATATGAGATATAAGAAAAACTTCGGCGGATTATATTTGGGCGGATTTTCTTTGATTGAGCTCTTAATATACATGGCAATTTTTTCTTCTTTTGTAATGATCTCCAGTTTTCTTATTTCTAATGGCGAAAAATTTCAATTAAATAAATATGAAGAAATTAGAAATTTATAAATCAAGCAACAGAAAGCGAGCAGGTTTTGGACAGATTATTTCTGTTTTTGTAATTGCTATAATCCTCTCTTTTTACGCTGTTATAGATTTCTCTTCTTTAGCAAATAAAAAATTATTATTATCGAGAAATATTAGCAGTGTTGATTTTATAAATATAAAAGATTCTTGTGAAAAGTTTCTGTTAAAAGATATTTCGGCAGGAGATTTGTCTTCTAAAAAATATGAAATTCTTAAAACTCAAAAAAGTATTATAATCGGCAAAAATATTCAGTATCAATGCGCCTATTCATTCAAAGACTCAGAAAGTGATTCTTTAGATACCTTATATATGTTCGATGTAGAAATTCAGAATGATTTTTTTAGAGAAAAATACGAACAGAAAGTTTTGTGGAATGGAAAAAGTTTCGAGATTTTATGAAAATTTAGCAAGAATTCTAAAGATATTTTATAAAAATTTATTAGAACTTTATCAGAGATGAATATAATTTATTTATGATAAAGAATAAGAAAACAAAAGTCTTGGAAAAGACTTTGGAAGGCAGTAAAGAAAAGAAAAGCCTTAAAAAGGAGATTATAGAACAGTCTCAAAAAGGTTTTACTCTTCTCGAAGTTTTAATTGTTATTGGTATTGTGGCTATTTTAGCCTCTGTGGCACTGGTGGCTATTAATCCTTCTAGACAGTTTAAACTTGCTAGAGATTCAGAGAGATTAAGTAATATACACGCCATAGTAGATGCTATTGGTCAGAATATGTCAGAACATAAAGGTGTGTTCGTGTGTAATGGTGTAGTGAAGGAATTTCAAGCGATCAGGAATCGCATTAGTAGTGGATTATTTGATATCTATCCATGTATAGTACCGGATTATTTATCTGTTCTTCCAATAGATCCAAATCACCCAGATTCTCATTATAATGACGCATCGGATTATGATACTGGATATGACATTGCTCTAGATGAAAATAATAGAATCGCTGTCTATGCCAGCGGGGAAATGCAAAATGAAATAAAAGCGATTAGATAAAATATATAGAAAATAAAACCAACTCTTTTTGGAGGATATTGCGAGCGCGACGGCGCGAGCACTAGGAATTTTCTAGCAAGAAAATATTCGTATCCGACAAAAGGAGTTGGTTTTATTTCTATAGTTCTTTGATAACCTTCTTCATGTATTCACCAAGCTCTTCTAGTTTAACTGTCTGCTGAGAATGGTTAGACATTTTCTTAACGATAGCACTGTTTTCTACAGCTTCCTTCTTACCGACGATTATAGTAAATGGAATTCTCATCTTTTCTACAGATCCCATCTGGCTGGTTAGCTTATCTCTAGATAATGCTTGATAAACAGGAATTTTTGATTGGCGAAGTATCTCTATTATTTTTAAGCTTAAAAGTTTTGCTTCGAATCCTAATTGCATGAAATATACGAGAGGGTTCTGATTAGCTTTTACTTCTTTTATTAATTCACTATCTTTAGGAACTTTGGCTATGATAGAAATACCTGCAGCAGGGACATCCTTCTTTAGTCCTATCTTCTTAGAAAGTCCATCGTATCTCACACCTACAGCGAGTGTTTCTTTCTTGTCTTTTACCTGATTTATAATTTCGTAGATCGTCTCTGTACAGTACTGTTTATTACCTAATAGATGTTCATTAATCTTAAATGGAATTCCTAGACTCTCTAGAAATTCTAGAACCTCTCTAAAATGATTTCTACTTGAATCAGAAAGATAAGCCATGCTTCTAGGGGCTTCTAAGTTTATCTTCTTACAGTGCTCCTTATTACATGAAAGTACTTCAAAAACATCTTTCTTCATTAACTGTCTGCATTCTGCACAGATTTCGCTTAGATTTTTTCTGTAATAGGCGATCAAGTCCCTGTTAAAATGGTTTATAGATTCTTTATCTCCGATACTGTTAATTTCTACATAGAAATCTTCGTAGCCAGCTTCTTTTAAGATAACAGAGGCTGTCTGTATTAAAGTAGCTTCAGCTATACTTTTACTTGTACCAATAATTTCTAAGTCAATAAAACGGTTAAATTTTTCAGCCTTCTTATTTATGTGACCTTTGAAATTTCCTCTAAGGAAAATCTGTGCAGGCTGGGGCATGTCATTCCATTTCTCTTCGAAGTAGGTTCTAAGAATAGAAACTTTTTCTTCTACATGAAGTGGTAGTCTGGTGGATTCATTTTCAATATCAGGGTTTATATAGTCACCAACCATTAAGTTTTTAGCGTTGTCTAAGTCGGTTTTCTTTATTTCTATATTTTTTCTAGATGAAAAGCCGTAGTAATTAGATATTTCTTCGACTTTCTCTATTTTCTTTACAGGTTTTTGATTTTGCTTTTTTTCGGTCATTGGTTTTTACTGAATATCTTATTTATTAAATTTTATTCGATAATTAAATTTTTCCTGGCATTACATCCACCTGGTTTAATGGATATAGTCTAAGTAACGGTCTACCTATGATTAGGTTGTAGTCTAGTGGACCCCAACGTCTAGAATCATAACTTTCTGCACGATTATCTCCCATAACGAAATATTGTTTTTCTCCTAGAGTGGTTTCCATATTGTCGCTAGATAGGTGATCTGAGCTGACATAACTTTCGTCTAAGGTAAATCCATCAGGATTTTTAGAGTTTTTAATTATTACTTTTCCTTCTTTAAGAATAACGGTCTCACCAGGAAGTCCGATAATTCTCTTAATAAAGTCTACTGAAGGCTGCTGTGGATATTTAAAGACTATTACGTCACCACGATTAGGGCCTAGTATTCTATATGACAATTCATCAACAATTAGATATTGAGATGTTTTAAAAGTGGGATCCATAGAAGATCCAGACACTATAAATGGTTTAGCAACGTAACTTTTAACTACGATGACTATAAAACCAGCAATGAGCACGAACTTAAGAACCTCCCATAGTGATTCTTTTTTGTTTTCCATGTAGTCTATTTTACTGCGAATCCACTGATTGACACAAGTGGCATAGGTATGTGATACAATATTGGCATGGCAAATTATACAATAGTCGGTCTTGGAAACCCTGGAGAGGAGTATAAAAATACAAGACACAATACAGGTAGAATAATTTTAGAAGAAATTAGAAAGAATTTTGATTTCCCTGAATGGAAGTTCGATAAAAAGTCGAATTCACAGGTATCAAAAGGAAAAGTTGGTAAAACAGGATTAACTTTAATTGCACCAGAAACTTTCATGAATAAATCTGGTGAGGCTGTTAAATATTATGTTAAAAGTGCTAAAGCTGGTGAAAGTTTAATCGTAATTCACGATGAATTAGATCTTCCTATGGAAAGAGCAAAGATGTCTTTTAATAAGAGCTCTGGAGGTCATAGGGGGGTTGAATCTATTATTAAACATATTAAAACGGAAGCTTTTTTTAGAATAAGAGTTGGTATTTCCGGTGCCACTGCAAAAGGCGCAATTAAAAAACCATCAGGAGAAGTGGCGGTTGAGAAGTGTATCTTAGGTGAATTTAAACCAGATGAACTTAAGACTGTTAAAAAATTGGCAAAGAAAGTTATTGAAGGTATTGAAATGCTAAATGAAAAAGGAAAAGATGTGATGGTCTCAGTGATAAACTCTAATTAAACATATTTATTTTTTTCGGTCTCTAATCGAAAATATTTACAATTAATTCTTTAACTATACTCCAGACACTTGCTGTGGAAGTGGAATTTTTTGTTCTCATGCTTGTTTTTGCTAAACATGTATGAGTATTTTGATCTATTGTATAACCTTGAGGACAGGAATATATTACTGCTGCAGGAACTGTAGACGTAGCTGTTAGGTAGCATTTATTATCAGCCGTATTTAGTGTTCTTCTATCTCCACATTTATATATGATGGTAGTTGAGGTTGTCGCTAGGGTAGTTTTGTTTTTACATGTTGTGGAATTTACTTTTGTGTAGCCTGTTAAACATGTGGTGTCTTTATCTGCCGAATTTCCATCACCAATAAAGCTTTTGATTGCACAAGTTGTACCTTGAAGTATACCGCTACCACTACATGTATATCCTATGGTTGCGGATATTTTAGAAGTATCTGTATTAATGTTTGCTGTATTTACTACTGGGCTAGGTGTTGTGATATTTGTAGTGGGAGTTGTTGAATTTGTTTGATCTGTTGTATTTGAATCAGTTGCTGATTCTACTGGCATTTTTAAAGCCTTTGGTACAACTGAAGCAGGAGATACTGATTCGAAGTTGATAAAGTTTGTACATGCAGATTCATCACTATTCAGTTTGAATGGGTATGCACAGGTTTTAATCTGGTTTCTGCTTATTGTTGTAGATAATGTGTAGGCAACAGTCTTTGCTGGCGGATTAAATATCACATACTGTGTAGCATTCTTAGATTTAGTACATTTAGCTGAAGATACCGTTTGATTTTTTGTATCAACTTTTAGAGATAAATCATATCCTATAGGACATGCACCATATGATGATACGTTCATTGATGTAGCTGTGATTGCATTTTTAGAGTCTTTCAGAGTGATACATACAGGTGCGCCTGATATACTTGAGTTCTTTCCGAACACGGTCTGAATTGAGTAACAATATGATTTACCTAATGTTAATCCAGATACTGTATATGCTTTAACATTAGCGGGCACTGAAGATATAATTGATTGAGTTGTTGAAGAAAATACTTTGAATGATTGGACATCTGTATTTGAATCAGTCCAAGTTAGATTTGCACCCACTGTTCCATTTGCAGTAATTTTAATAACCGGTTTAGTTGGGGTCGGGGTAGTAACCATTACTGAATTTACGTAGTTACTCTTTGTCCCATCTGGATATATGAATCTAGCTCTGTAGTAATATGAAGTTGAATGATTTGTACTAGAATCTTTTACTAACATGTATTTAGCGCTCACTGTAACAGGTGAAGTAGCTACTTCTGTAAATCCAGTGCTTGCATTATTAGATCTCTCTAGAGATATATAGGGAACTGAAGCAAAACCTGTTGTCGGTATATATACAAGTGAATTAACATATCCAAATGATGCGTTTGCACTCATAGAAGATATTGATACTGGGCTAGGATATGAGGCTATTGTCTTAGCACTCGCTACGGTAACATTGGTATTATTATTTACTCCATTAATTATTGGTATAACTTTATAATACCTAGTAGCTAATTCTGGAAGACCTGTATCTGTATATGAAGTAGCAGAAGATGAAAGTGTAGCTATTGTACTGAAGCCGAAGTTGGCATCACTAGATCTTTGAATTTGTATTTCAGAAGGTGTATATGCGTATACATTAGTCCAAGTAATTGTAATACTATTAGAATTTGTTCCTGTTCCTGCGGTAGCCTTAACATTTGTAGCATAGTTTATCTCATCACATGCTGTCTTTCCTGAATTTAGCTTGTATCCTGTGTTACATGATGGTGTTGCGTTAATTGTTGGCCATGTACATGATGTTCCAGAAAGGGTTGAGCCTGATGGGCACTGATATGCTTGGGTTGGTGTATATGCACCGAGGGTTGAATTTAAACATGTTGGAGCATGGGTATATACATCATATCCAAATGTGTCTCCTGCATTACATGCATATCCAAGTGTAGCTGCTGTCGGAGTCTTGTAACATGAACTTACTGACTGAAGTGTGTATCCGCTGGTACAGGAGTAGACTATCGAAGAGTTTGATGTTGAGGTAGTAGGTGGTACAGTCGTTGTTTGATTTTCATCTACTAGACCACTGTCAGAAGTTTCAGTATTTCCTGTTACATCAATAGTTAAATTAGTATCGTTCCAGTTGCTGTTTTCTCCAGAAATACTAAGTTTATATTTTCCATTTGGGATATAAGATGGGACTGTAAGAGTTAAAGATGAATTAGTAGAACTTGTTACGTTTACTATTTCATAATAAGGATTAGTTGTAGCACTCTTAACTTCTTCCGCGCCAAATATATTTTTGAAAAACTTTTTTATTGAATCAAAAGATCCTTTGGAATTAGCTTTTTGATTATTTGTTTTTACTGAGGCAACTGTTACTGGTATTAATTTAATATTGTTTGATGATGTGATTCCTGAACCAGATAATACGAAGGTATTATTAGAGCCAGAAGGCGTAATAGAACTTAATGTTGGAGGATTTGTTCTTGCAGATATTTCTTTCTTACCAGCAGAATCAAGACTGTTTAAACATGTTGGCCAATATTTCGAAGCATTGGCTTTTGTAGGAGATTCTCCCATAAGGCCAGCTACTATGTATCCACAACTTATAACATCGAATCTAGAAGCATCTGTTGCATTTGGTAGTTTAGGAATACTGTCTATAGTCTGACTCATTATACTTTCAGTGGAAGGTCTGTAATATTTATCAGACCAAGGCATGATTCCGGTTTTATTATAGTAGCAACCTTCACTTTTTGTAGAACCATACATATAACCATCTGCACCTCTGTAATCTGTGGCTGGATGTGTCGAACAGTTTACAGGGTTTGTTAATTCTCCTGTTGATGAAATTATATTTGTCGCGTTAAGACCGCCAATAGACTTACCTAATTGTCTTGCGAGCATTAATGCCATTTCTCCGGCAGATGCTTTTCCTGTTACATCATTTATAAATATTGTTTTTCCGTATTGTGATGTCCATGCAGGGAAGAAAGAAGCTTCTTTAAAGAAGACTACATCTATTTCAGAGTTTGAAGTTTTACAACTAGATGTAAAAGCATTTGTTTTTGTATCTACATTGTACTGTCCTCCGGATGTTACGAAGTCTATTAGACCGCTTTCTCCACCTCCTGTGTAATATATAGTGCTGGGGTCATAAACTTTTTTAAGATCTACGTAAAATGAAAATTTATTCCAATATGTTTTAAATGGATCAATCTCTTTTAGTTTGGTTAGTGTTCCGTTTATTTCTTCAAGATAATCATTTGTAGTATTTTTACTACCTAATACTCTCATGAATACTATTTTTATTTGTCCTGTTCCTCCTAGAGATACACAGTTTGTTGCTGGAGCAGTAACATTAAAGCCATTTGATTGGGCAGAGCTTTCAGTGTGTAGCTTAATGGATTTTGTAATAGATATATCTGTTAGAAGAGTGTCTTCGTTTGTGTAGTAGTTCGTATATTCTGAAACAGAGCTTGTCGGAGGTGCCAGATTTATACTTCCATCATATAAAAGATTTTTTAGAAATAGTGTTAAGTCCTCGAATTCTGGATGTTCAAAATTACCATATGGTTGAGGTACTGTAGCTGTTCTCCATTCACCATATATTCCACCAATTGTTGTCGTGTTAGATAATGGTTCTGTATATGAAGATGCAAAAGGAAAGTTTATAAATGATCCTGAATTGCTAATGAAATTTGACCATACATAAGGTGCATAAGAATCTGAACCATAATCTATATCAGTTAATGCGCATGAACCATTACTGTTATTGGTATTTATAAAATTAAACTTCTGAAGTATTGATGAGGGGTAGGTATTGGTTATATTCAGAGTGCTTCCATTGTTTAGTATTATAGGAGTCGTTTTTCCAACTTCAGCACTAGTGCTGTCATATGTATAACAACTAGATTTGTCTACATAAGCTTTTACTTCGCTAGGTAATATCAATGAGGATATTATTGCGAAAATTGAGATTATTAAGTATTTTTTCATTTTACTTATTTGGGTGTTTTTATATATTATTATTATACAGTCTATAGTTAATTTTTTGTAATTATATTGTTGGTAACTGAATCGTTTAGGATTTTAAATATTGACTGTCTTGATATTTTGTAGTAATGTTTTTTAGGTTTTTTGATATGGTTATGAAAAATAAATTACCTGTTTTGACAGTGGGTAGGGTGGAAATTGATTCTGGGAAGGCAAAAATATTTGAAGAGGATTCAGAGTATTACCTATTAGCCAACGAAGAAGATGTCGTAAGACACAGAATCAGGGCAGGGACAAAAGTAGAGTATGTTTATTTTAGTAATTTATACGGTTGGTTTATTCGTAGATTCAAGAAACAACCAGCGTCAGATAAATTGCTATTGATTAAATAGAACCCCATTTTCTAGCGAAAGCGAGAGATGGGGTTTTGATTTTTTAAATTAAGAAGCAAATAAAAAGCCCCTTTTCTTGAGACTCTTTGACAATCTCAAGAAAAGGGGCTTTTTGT
>CAYVEL010000016.1:0-14713 GCA_964450345.1 uncultured Candidatus Saccharibacteria bacterium
ACTTGATCAAGATGTTTTTCGGTCGTTTGTGAATCTAGTGCCCCGTGATGAAAAGTCCGGGGCACTATTTATTTTTAGACTCATGATATTCTTGTTCGGCATTAATATCCCAAATATTTTCTTTTGTCCAAATATTATTTTTTATATTTTCTACAGCGGTCATTGCGGTAAGCATTGAGTGGTCTTGGTTATTATATTTATGCATCCCGTTTCTGCCTATTAGGAATAGGTTTTTGAAAGAGTTAATATAATCTTTAACTTTAGGTAAATCATTGTATGTGCCGAAATAAGCAGGGTAGGCTTTCGGAACTCTAACTAATGTCTTATCTAATACATCAGATTTGTCTATAAAATTTAGTTTTTCTAGTTCTGTAATCGCAAAATTTATAAATTCAGGATCAGACATATTCCACATTTCGTCACCTTTATTGCAGAAATATTCAAGGCCCATCCATATAGCATCTGGGTCTTTAACCATAAACGGACTCCAGTTATTAAATATCTGTAGTCTTCCGATTTTTACATAATTTTCCTGAATATATATCCAATTATCCGAAATAATTCCAGAAGGTTTTTCTAGTGTCTTTTTATATATTGAATTTTTATCTTTTATCTTTAGTTTTTTAACTAGAAGACCAACTGTGATGAAGTCTCTGTATAATAGACCGTTAGATATTTTAAGGATTTCTTCTGGAGCTTTGGGGCTAAAGCCATTTAATAAATCTTTTATCGGCATAGTGGAGAAGAATAGATCTCCCGTTACTGTACTGATTTTATTGTTATTTTTTATTTTTATAGCTGATACTGAATCTTCTTTTGTTTCGATTCCGACGGTCTCTGAATTTGTATGGATTTCTCCACCCATTTTTACGATCTGTCTCAAGACTTCTTCCCACATTTGTCCGGGTCCGTATTTAGGATATAGAAATTTATTTATTAAACTGGTCTCTGTATCTTTTTGTTCAATTTTGGAATTACTTTTAAATATGTTTTTAAACATATGAATTAAAGTTTTTTTAATCGATAAACCTTTAATTCTCTGTGCACCCCAAGCTGGGTCTATTTTTGAACAAGCAATACCCCAGACTTTTTCAGTGTAGTCTTTGAAGAAGGTTTTATAAAGTTCTTTTCCAAATTTATTAATAAAGAAATCTTCTAGAGATAATTCCGTTTTAATAGGATGAATTCTGGATAGGGAGTAGCTGGTCAGTATTTTAAATATTCTAAAAATTCCTAAGTTTTTTATTGTAGAAAAATTAAAAGATACAGGGTAATCAAAAAAGTTTTTTAGAAAAAATATTCTTGATAGCCTATTTTTTATTAAAAGAATATTTTCTGATTCATGGTTAATCTCGTTCTCAATAGGTAGTATGTCTTGCCACCATTTCATAACACGGTCTGACTTCGAAAAAAAACGATGCCCACCCATATCCATTCTATTGCCTTTGTAGTTTATTGTTTTAGATATTCCACCAATGTATTCAGTAGATTCGTATATTATAGGTTTAATATCTGTATGTTTTAATAATTCGTATGCGGCAGTTAGTCCAGCTGGTCCAGCTCCTATTATTATTGCAGTTTTTTGATTTTTATTATTCATTATTCTTCGGCGGCATTTCTGTTGTCGTCATATAAATTTCATAGAGATTATAACATTTTTTAAAATGCTATAACCACTGACTCTATCTCTTTATCTGGAAAATATTTTTGCAAAATTATAAAAGCTGATTTTATAGTGGATCCAGTAGTAGATACATCATCAAAAATAATTATTTTTTTGATAGATTTAATATTTATTATATTTTTTAATACAAAAGAATTAATCTCAAATATGTTTTCTGTATTTTTAATACGTTCTTCTTTATTAAGTGTAGCTTGTCTCTTAAGTTTTCTTTTTTGATTATTTCTTGTTAAGAGATGAATAAAATTAATTTTGTAATTATTTCCCGAATCTATTATCTCGATTGTTTTTATTATTCTCTCTAAATGATTAAAGCCTTTTTCTTTAATACTTTCTTCTGAAGAGGGAATGGGTATGAATATTGTCTTAGATAAGTCTGTATTAATAATATTAGAGTCTATGGAATTGATTATTCCTCTATATGTGAGACCAGCTAGTATCTCAGATGATCTTCTGGAGTCTTTATATTTTGCTATATGTATTAACTTTTCTATTTTAGAGTCCTTATATTTAAAAAGTCGATATGTATTTGGATTATTAGAGATTAAACGCGGATTATATAACTGACTGAAATCTTCACTATTAAATGAGTCTAAAAATAGTTTTAGACCTTTTTCTGGAAGTATTATCTGTAGGATGAAACCTGTAATTTTTATGATTAATTTAATCATCCTGATAATTATCAGCATTGAGTATTAAATTTTTGCGGTGGACTAATAATATATCTATAAAGAAGTTTATGTTTTATAGGTTTTTTCTTTATCTACAGTTTATTTATTCTTTATTTTTCCTTATATTTTTTCGTGGTATACTTTCTTTGTGAGCTTTTTAGATAACTTTAAGGACTTATTTAACGCAAAAGAGCCAAGTGTAATTGGTGTTGATATTGGCATGTCTGCTATTAAAGTAGTTCAATTAAAAAAGAAGAAGGGAAGAGCTATTCTAGAGACATACGGTGAACTTTCACTCGGTCCTTATGGTGGTTTAGAGGTTGGTAGAGCGGTTAATCTAGAGCCTGTTAATGTGGTTACTGCTATTAAAGATATAATGCGTGAAGCTAAGGTTACTACTAATGATTCAGGTGTTGCTATACCACTACTTTCAAGCTTTATAACTATCATTCGTCTTCCTGCAGTAGATGAAAGAAATTTAAATACAATTATTCCTATTGAAGCTAGAAAATACGTACCTTTACCTATTAATGAGGTCTTATTAGATTGGTGGCCAATTCCTGCAGAAGATTCTATTCCTGATGATTACGGCTCTACAGATAGTAAAGATTCTCCTTTTGATTTAGAGACTTTGGAGAAGAAGGAGAGTGGTCCTACTTCTATAGATGTTCTTATTGTGGCAATCCATAATGAAGCTCTTACTAAATACGGATCTATTGCTACCAGCGCTGGTCTTAAGCCTACATTTTTTGAAATAGAATTATTTAGCACTGTTAGAGCCGCACTTGTTCCTGGTATTCAGGCACAGGTTGTTATTGATATTGGTGCTTCTACTACTAAATTGTTTATCGTTGATAAGGGGGTGCTAAAAGTTTCTCATACTATTAATCGTGGTTCTCAGGATATATCTATAGCTATATCTAAGGCTATGAACATTTCTATTGCTGAGGCTGAGAACATGAAGAGAAAATATGGTTTGAATATAAACGATGAAAACCCTTCTTTGGCTGAAATAATTACTCTTACTCTCGATTATATATTCTATGAAGCTAATAGAGTGGTTATCAATTACGAAAAGAAATACAACAAACCAATAGGGAAGATAATATTCTCAGGAGGAGGCTCTCTACTTAAGGGTTTAACTGAACTTGCAAAGAATAATTTTCAAACAGAGGTGGTCCTTGCGGATCCATTCCAAAAGATGGAAACCCCAGCCTTTTTAAGGGATGTTTTGAGGGATGCTGGACCTGAATTTACGGTTGCAATTGGTCTTGCTTTAAGAAAACTATCAGAACTAAAGAATTAGTTAATTACTTATCTTAGTAATTAACACTTTAGTCTTTCTATTTAAGTAATAGCATAATATAATTACTAGGTAATGCAGTTTCAAAGTATACCCCAAACTTCTTTTATACCTAAAAAACCTATAATGGGGCTTAATCACCCTAAGACTTCTTCTAGTGTTAGTTTCTTTTTGATAATTGCTACTATGCTTTTTATTGCATCACTTGCTTGGTCTGCATATTCATATTTCAATAGAAAGTCTATGGAGTCTAGAATAGAGGTTGCTGAAAATACCATAGCAAAGAATGAAAAAAGTTTTGACTCAAATCTCTTAGACGAAGTTTCTAACACAAGCAATAGAGTGGCGGTGGTTAAGAATATAATGAATAGCCACTTAGATATAACTAAGATTTTCGATATCTTATCTGTTATTACTTTGAGTAATGTTAGATATTCTAACTTTAGTTATTCATACGGTGATAAAGAAGATGTAAAGATAAGTATGAGTGGTGAAGCGGAGAGTTTTTTCGCCATCGCTAAACAGACCGAAAAATATTCTGAGTCTCCAGATATTAGAAATCCACTGATGACCAATTTCGCTATTTCTAATGACGGAACAGTTACGTTTAGTTTTTCTGCAAACATAGCTAAGAAGACTCTTAAATTTCAATAATCAACATGAATCCTAACGTAACAGCAATAACTTTATTGATAATCTCCGTAGCATTGTTCTTTTCTGTTGCTGATGTAAATACTAAGAAGGTTAATTCTTTAAAAGATAAAGCCGCTGAATATGATAAGGCGATGCAGCAGTCTAATATGCTCATAAAGAAGAGAGATGATTTACTTGAGCAATATAAGAGTATTGATTCAGACAGTATTATAAAATTGAAGAAGATGGTTCCTGATAGTATTGATAATGTTAGATTGATACTTGAAATGATGAAGATTGCGGGTGATTTCAATGTTGAAATTAAAAACATCCAGATTAATGCCGCTTCTATAGAGAAAAGTATCAGTGATAATGAAAAGAGGGGTAGTAATATAGAACCAAGTCAGAGATATAATTCAGCGATTGTTACTTTCTCGATAGCCACTTCTTATGAAAATTTCCAGGTATTTATTAAAGGACTACAGACAAATCTTAGATTGATGGATGTTATGAATATTGCATTTTCTCCTACAACAACAGATAAGTATCAGTTTAGCGTTACATTAAAAACTTATTGGATGGCAGAATAATATGAATACTAAATCTATAATATTCCTAGTGATAGTAGCAGGCCTCGCATTCGGGGGTGTTTGGTATTATAAAAATTATTATGTAGTAAGTGATTCAGAACCAGATACTATGTCTGCTACTGTAGTTTCAACTCAGAAAAGGATTGGTACAAGAACAATACAGTTACTTAACCAAGTTAATTCTTTAACTCTAGATACAGAATTTTTTGAAACACCAGCTTTTTCATTTACTTCATATGAAGTAGAAATTCCTGATCAGCCAGTAGGAAGACCAAACCCATTCGCTCCTTTGCCAAAGAAAGCATCATCGACAAAAGATATTAACCTACCTCCGATTACATATTAAAAATATATGCATCGAATAATAGATATCCTTCTAAAGAAAGGTCTAATCGCTAAAGAGGATTTACCTTCAATAGAGAAGGATTTAGAAAATCATGAAGTAACCATTGATTCCGTACTTGTGTCACACGGAGTTGATCCTAAAGATATCCTTCTCGCAAAAGGAGAGTATTTAGATATACCTACTGTAGCTCTAGAAGAGAGAGTTATTCCATCAAATATTCTAGAATATATTCCAGAAGAAACAGTAAAACATTATAAGTTCGTCCCTATTGATTATCAGGATGGCGCACTTCATATTGGTGTAGTAGATCCAGATAATATAGAAGCAAGAGATGCTTTGCAGTTCATTATTGCTAAGTTAAATATTCCTTATAAAATTTTCCTAATTTCTGAAGAGGATTATACAAAAGCAGTGGAAATGTATAAGGGTCTATCTGGTGAAGTTACTAAAGCTCTTAATGAACTTGAAACAGAATTATCTACAGAAAAAACACAGAATCAAAAGAAATCAAATATTCAGGAAGAAATCAGGATAGCTACAATAGGTTCAGAAAAATATACCGAAGATGCTCCGGTGGTTAAAATCGTAACTAACATTATTAGATATGCTATTGATGGTGGTGCTTCCGACGTGCATATCGAACCGATGGTGGACAAGGTACGTGTTCGTTACAGAGTGGACGGAATTCTAAATACTAGCATTACTCTTCCAAGCCATATTCAGAATAGCGTGGTGGCTAGAATTAAAGTGGTCTCGAATATGAAACTTGATGAGAAGCGTCTTCCACAAGACGGTCGTTTCTCTGTAAAAGTTGATAAAAGAAAAGTCGACTTCCGTGTGTCTACATTTCCTACAAACTATGGTGAGAAGGTAGAAATGCGTATCTTGGATCAGGATAGAGCACACAAGTCTCTTGATGCCATGGGTTACAGTCCAGAAGGATTAGTTATGATTCGTACTGCTATTAAGAGGCCTTATGGATTGATTCTAATTACGGGTCCTACAGGAGCTGGTAAGTCTACTACTCTTTACGGAATGTTACAGGAAATGGATCGTGACTCAGATAACATTCTTTCTCTAGAAGATCCTATCGAATATAACATTGACGGAGTAAGTCAGTCTCAGGTTAGACCAGAGATTGGTTACACCTTCGCGACAGGTCTAAGAACCACACTTCGTCAGGACCCAGACGTAATCATGGTGGGAGAGATCCGTGATAAAGAAACTGCACAACTTGCTATTCAAGCTGCTCTAACAGGTCACTTGGTTATTTCTACACTGCACACGAATAGTGCCGCTGGTGCTATTCCTCGTCTTATAGACATGGGAGTAGATCCTTTCCTTATTGGTCCTACATTGATTTGTGCTTTGGGACAGAGACTTGTTCTTACTCTTGCTCCAGGAAGTGGAAAAGAAATTCCAGTAGAAGGTGCTATTAAGATGATGATTGATAAACAATTCAGTGATCTTCCAGAACAATTCAGAAAGAATCTAAAAATCGGTAATTCTGTATATAGTCCAACTCCTACTCCAGATTGTCCTTCAGGTATTAAGGGTAGAGTGGCAGTAATGGAAGGATTTATGATGGATAAGGATATTGAGAGAATAATCCTAAAAGATGCAAATGAATTAACTCTTACTAAGATTTTAAGAGAGAAGGGTATGCTTACAATGAAAGAAGATGCTCTTTTGAAAGCGTTCGATAAGAAAATACCATTTGAGGAGGTTAATAAGCTTTAGTATAATTTAAACACCATGGCTACAAACAAAATAAAAGTTCTATACGTTGACGACGACCCATTTCTAAGAGATATGTATGCTGCAAAGTTCTCAAATGCAGGTCATGACTTTAAGGCTTATGCATCTGGTGTGGATCTGTTTAAGGATGTAAAAGATAATAAAGTAACTGCGGATGTTCTGCTTCTAGATATCATCATGCCTAATATGGATGGTCTAGCAATTTTAGGAAGAATTAGAGATGAGAAATTACTTCCAGATACAGCTATAGTTATGTTAACAAATCAAAGCGGCTCAAAAGAAATTGAAGATGCGAAGAAAATGAATGTTGCAGGCTTTATTGTTAAAGCGAATAATATTCCTTCAGAAGTTTTAGAGAAGGTAGAAGGCATTTGGGAAGATTTTAAGAACAAAAAATAAATGATACAAGATTATAAAAAATTTACAGAAGATCTAATGGATGTGGTGGAGAAAGAAGGTGCATCCGATCTTCATATTTCAGAAGGTAGAAAGCCTACCGTAAGAGTATCTGGATATTTGATTCCTTTGGTTAAGATGAATGTTTTAACTAAGGCTGATACAGCAGGTATCTTAGCTGCTTTAGTTACTCCTGAAAATAGTAAACTTTTTTATGAAACAAGAGAATTAGATTTCTCATACATGCACACTTCAGGAAATCGTTTCAGAGGTAATGCATATTTTCAGCAGGGTGCTGTTACTGTAGCTCTTCGTATGATTCCTAAGAAGATTCGTACTATGGATGAGCTTAATCTTCCTCCGGTACTTGAGACATTCACCAGAAAACAACAGGGATTTTTCCTAGTAGTAGGTCCAGTAGGACAGGGTAAGTCTACTACTCTATCTTCTATGATAGAGATGATTAATCAGACTAGAGCAGAGCATATTCTAACCATTGAAGATCCTATAGAATATTTATACGAACCAAAGAAGTCTATTATCGATCAGAGAGAAGTAAGAGTGGATACAAATGATTTTCATACAGCTCTAACATCAATGTTCCGTCAGGATATAGACGTGGTCCTAATAGGAGAGATGAGAGATATAAATACTATTTCTACAGCAGTTACTGCAGCTGAGACAGGACACATGGTTTTCTCTACACTACACACGAACAATGCTTCTCAGACATTAAACCGTATTATCGATTCATTCCCAGCTGCACAGCAGGATCAGATTAGAATGCAATTAGCAGGTTCTCTCGTGGGTATATTCTCACAGAGACTAATCCCTAGAATTTCAGGAGGACTTATTCCAGCTTATGAACTTTTGATCAATAACAATGCAGTAGCTAACTTAATCAGAGAGAAGAGAACTCATGAGATTAACACCGTTATCGAGACAAGTTCAGGAGAAGGTATGATTGATATGAACAGATGTTTAGCAGAACTTGTAAGAGCTGGTGAGATTACTCCAGAGTCTGCTTTCGCTAATTCATTAGACCCTAAGGTGCTCGAGAGAATGATTTAATAAATAAATATGCTTTTTAATTATCAAGCTTTAGACCAAGCAGGACAAAAGAAAGAAGGATCTATAGAAGCCATCAATACTGATGTTGCTATTATTTCCTTACAGAGACGCGGATTAACTATCACGTCTATTAAGGATGCCAATCCACTAAACTTCGCTACCAAAGGTTTTTCTTTTTTCCAGAGAGTGCCTCACAAGGATATCGTTATTCTATCGAGACAGCTTTCTACACTTTTCGAAGCTCAGGTTTCTGCGCTTAGAGTTTTTAGAATGATGTCCGGTGAGACTCCGAATTTACTTTTAAGAAAGAAGCTTGCTGAGATTGCAGATGATATTCAGGCAGGTAGTTCTATTTCTGGTGCACTAGCAAAACATAATACAGTATTTAATGAGTTCTACGTAAACATGGTAAGAGCAGGTGAGGAATCAGGTAAGCTGAATGAGACATTCTTATATCTAGCAGATTATTTAGATAGATCTTATGAACTAGCATCTAAAGCTAGAAATGCTTTAGTGTATCCTGCTTTCGTTATTTTCACTTTCTTTGGTGTGATGATACTTATGTTCACTGTGGTTATTCCTAAGATCAGCGGATTGATTACTGAATCAGGTCAAGAAATTCCTATATACACTAAAATAGTTCTATGGATCAGTACATTCTTCGTGAGTTACGGATTTGTTCTAGCTGCGGTGGTGGCTGCTGGATTCTTCTTACTATATAGATGGGTTAGAACACCTAATGGAAAACGTTCTTTCGATACACTTAAATTAGCTCTTCCTTTAATCGGAGGACTTTATAGAAAACTATACTTAGCTCGTCTGGCTGATAACATGAATACAATGCTTCTTTCAGGTATTCCTATGGTTAAGGCACTTGATCTAACAAGTAGCGTTGTGGACAATGTTATTTATAAAGAAATTTTAGGAAAGGCAGTATCAGATGTTAAATCTGGTCACAGCGTTTCAGAAGCCCTATCTACTAATGGTGAGATTCCTGGAATCATGATTCAAATGATTCGTGTGGGAGAGGAGACTGGAGAACTCGGACAGATTCTTAAGACTCTAGCGAATTTCTATTCTAGAGAAGTTAGAACAGCAGTGGATACTCTAGTGGATATGATCGAACCAGCTATGATTGTGGCTCTAGGTCTCGGAGTAGGATTCCTTCTAGCTGCCGTTCTTATGCCTATTTACAACATATCTTCTAGTATGTAGTAATATGTTTTTTCGTGTTTTTCTTCCAAAATTACGTATTTAAGCCATGTTTATCCACAACCCCCATAAATTATGGGGTTTGTGTTTGTTATAATTAACTTTGTCGAAATAAAACAAGGTTCGCCTTGTTAAATAAGCTTATTTAACAAACAATTAATTATTAATAATTTAAAATTATGAAAAATAGAGGTTTCACATTGATAGAGTTGCTAGTGGTTATTGCAATCATCGGTATCCTATCATCAGTAGTGCTAGTTTCTTTGAACTCAGCTAGAAATAGAGGAAAGGATACAAGAGTTATTTCTGCAGTTCAGCAGTTAAGAACTATATTTGAGGGTGGTTATGTTAATGGTGCCTATCCTGATCTATGTGGTACGAGCGCTACTATTACAGCTGGTACTACACAGATGCCAGTACCTTGTGGTGCTGCGGGTGCGTCAACTGGTAAGTTTGGTACATCATCAAACACCCAGGCTAACCAGTTAGTTTCTGATGTTATAGCTAATGGAGGGGTAATTCACTATATGGTTTCAACAGGTACCGGAGATACAAACGTTACTAATTACGCTATCTACGGAAAACTTCCAAGTAATACATCAAATTATTTCTGTATAGATTCTACTGGTAAAACAAATCAAGCAAACTCAATTCCAGTAGCTGGAGCAACAGATGTTAACTGTGACTAATCTTTAATTTAAGATTTTTACAAAACAAAAAGCCCCCTCTCGGGGGCTTTTTGTTTTGCCGGAGTTTAATTTGCTGATAGAATTATGATTGTAAAAAATGGTTTATATAAATTTTCTGAAAAATTCTGTTTTTAAAGTTTTTGATTTTAAAATAGTTAGATTCGTCTTTTCTGGTGGAATGGGAGCGGTGACTAATTTATCTATACTTTATATCCTCACTGATCTGTGCGGGCTTTGGTATATATATTCCGGAATTGTTTCTTTTATAGTTTCTGTATTTGTTAGTTTTACTTTACAGAAGTTTTTCACTTTTAGAGATCATGGTACAGATGAGATGGTTAATAAATTTAGTATCTTCTTAATTGTGGCCTGTATTAATTTATCGCTTAACACCAGTATGCTTTATTTTCTTGTTAATGAAGTAGGTTTTCATTACTTATTGGCTCAGATAATTTCTAACTTAATTATTGCTGTAGAAAGCTACTTTGTTTATAGATTCATCTTCACTCCTCAAGTAAATAAAATAGTGGATTTACATGCTGAAAAAAGCATCTAAATCTGGTAGAATTAAGGAATGATAAAAAACAAAGGTTTTACTCTAGTGGAGTTAATGGTAACTATCACTATTATGGTAATGCTTACTGGAATAATTCTAGTAGCCATTTCTCCTTCTAAATCAAAGGGAAGAGATTCTAAAAAGGTTTCAGATGTTCAGAACGTGGTTCTGGCTCTAGAAACATATTTTTCTAAATATAGGTCTTATCCTACGACTTTAGCTGACGCTAACTTTACTGCTTTTATAAGTAAGGTTCCTACTGATGCGACTTTTAAATATGTTCCGATGTATAAAACTACATCTTCCTCTATCTCTGCTTGTGGTGGTTCTGGCCAGCCTGGTGCAAATTTTTATCATATGGGAATAGATCTTGAAAATACTGTATCGGTAGATAAGGCTGGCAAGAAAACTGATACCGATTTTCTAATCGGTGGTTCTCCAAAATATTTGAGATGCGGATTAAATGCTGTAATAGACGGTACTCTTCCTAAGGTTTACGATCAGGTTCCTTCATTCTAAAAGTATGAATATTATCGGAATTATATATTCTTTAGCAATGGGAGCTATTATAGGTAGCTTTCTTAACGTTGTAGTAATTAGATATGGTACTGGTATGAAGATTACTGGTAGATCTAAGTGTATGTCTTGTTTAAGGACCCTTACTGTTTTAGATTTAATTCCTTTAGTTTCATATGTAGGTCTTCGTGGGAGATGTAGGGGATGCAAGTCTAAGATTTCATCACAGTATTTTTCTGTAGAATTAGCTACATCCGTTTTGTTTCTTCTTGGTTACTTATCTGCTGATTTAGATTTAGGCTGGGTTTCTGTCTGGAATATTTTTATATTCTGGGTAGTGTCAGCTATTATGGTCGCTATTTCTGTTTATGATTTTAAACATAAGATTATTCCTGACGGACTTTCATATTCTTTGGCTGGTATAGCTTTGTTTAAAATAATTTTCGATATTTGGATAAATGGTGAAAGTTTTTTCAGTAATGATTCAGTGATGAGTTATTTAGCTGGCCCTTTCTTTTTCTTAATTCCTTTTGCCGCCCTCTGGTATTTTAGTGGTGGTAGAGCTATGGGTTTCGGTGATGCTAAGCTTGCTTTAGGTGTTGGATGGTTTTTGGGTTTTGGTCAGACTACGGTGGCTCTAATGCTCGCTTTTTGGATTGGTGCTGTTTGCGGGGTGGGTATGATTGCACTACAGAAAATATTTCATAAATTTGGTTTGAAAATACTCGGAAAACAGCTTAAAATGAATAGTGAAGTTCCATTTGGTCCATTTATTATTTTAGGATTTTTAATCGTATATTTATGCGGTATAAGTTTTGATAATTTTATGGGTTTTATGGCAGCAATTCTTCCTAATATTAATGCCTAATATTTTAAAAAATAAAAAAATAAATTTAGGTAGCGGTTTTTATAGAAAAGCTTTTACTCTTGTTGAGCTTCTGGTGGCGGTTTCGATATTTATGATTATTACTTCTGTAGTACTTGTTAATAATAGTCGTTTTAATGATGCGGTTGTTCTAAAAAGTGCAGCGTATGAAGTAGCTTTAGCTATTCGAGAAGCACAGAACTCTGCTTTGAATGTTAGATCTTTAGATGGTAGTGGTTTCGGAAATGGTTTCGGGGTGTATATACAAAATGCGGGAACTGTTGATACTACTCAGTCTACGACTTATACTTTATTTTCAGACGCTATTAATGTTACTGGAGGAGGAGGGGCTTTCGGAAGATATGATACAACTGCTGGCGGTAATGATGTTGATATTAAACAGTATTCTATTAAGAGAGGTTTTTATATTACAAGAGTTATTGCTACCCCAGATCTAACTGGTGCTACTGCTTCACCATACACAGGTGATGTTGATTTTACTATTTCTTTCAAGAGACCCGATACAGTGGCTTATATTTATAAAGATGGAGTGGTTACATCTGGTGCTAATTTTAAAGAAATTAAGATCTGTCTAGCTCATCCAAGTGCTCCTACTAATGAGGTTTGTGTAAAGGTTAATAAATTGGGTCTGATAGGAGTTGAGTAGAGTGGATATAATTAAAAAAATGAGAAAAATCTTTTCAAAAAAATATTCAAATAAAGGATTCTCACTACTAGAGATGATCGTAGCTCTAGGTCTTTTCTCTGTTGGGGCACTAATTGCTGTCGGTGGATTTCTTAGTGTTATTTCTGCTAGTAAGAAAGCGCAGACCACAAAGACGTCTATAAACAGTATTAACTATATGATGGAAGGTATGCTTCGTGAGATGCGTCTCGGAAATGATTATTATTGTGCAAATTCTGCTAGTACAGCTTATAATACCTACGTTTATTCAGATGTCACTAGAAATAACGGAAGTCTATATGGGGGACCATCCAATGATGCTACTCTCGCTTTTATTACTAATAAAAAATTGGCTCCCTCATATACAGACAGCATAGCCTATGTTTATAGATATACTAGACCTTCGGATGACGGTCTAACATATGGTTACGTTGCAAAGGCTGAATGTAGTAGTGCCTCGACATGTAGTGCCTTAACAAGCGACTCTTATACGAGAATTACTCCAGAAAATACTAATATCACGTCGATGTATTTTAAATGCGGAGAGGCAAGTAATTCATTACCAGATGATGATAAAAACCCTCCATATTTAAAGGTATACGTTAAAGGGGTTTCAGGAGATAAGCTTAAAGAACAGACTGAATTTAATTTGGAGTCATTAGTAACACCTAGAATATAAAATGCATAAAAAAGGATTTACAATTATAGAAACTCTGATCGCTATAGGAATTCTTATGGCAGCTATTGCAGGTCCTATTGCTATATCTCAAAAAAGCTTAAAGACCGGATTAATAACAAAAGACAATATGGTCGCTACCTATCTAGCAGAGGAGGCAATGGAAGTTATTAAAGCTAAGATTTCTTACAATATTTTTAATAACGGTGTAGCTAATTGGAGAGCGGGTTTAAATAGTGGAAGTTATGCAGCTATTAGAACCGAAGGATTTGATATAACTAATGATTCAGGTGGCTCTAAAATTCTAGAAAGTAATTGCCCGCTAACATTATCTTGGGTACTAGGTGGTGCTATAACTGATTGTTATATGACTTATAATCCTACTTATGGTTATTATTCTTATGAGGATACAGCTTCAGGAGCTGTGGTGAGTCAGTATATTAGAAATGTGGCAATACAGGATGTTAATGCGGACGAAATCAGAGTAACTATAAGTGTTATACAGATGACCAGTGGAAATCTGTCCAACACTTATTCTTTAACCAGAAACTTTTATAAATTCTAATATGACTAATAAAGGATATACATTATTATACGCAGTACTACTCTCGAGCGTCGCTATGATTATCGGAGTTTCTATTTTAGTGATAGAAAAAAAGGAAATTCAATTAACGGAATCAGCAGCGTCTTCTATGCAGGCTATTTATGCTGCTGATTCTGGTATTGAGTGTGTTCAGTATCTTGATAGTTTGTATGATACGGCGGTTACTCCTAATAGGAAAAAATTAGCCACAAGTACAGCGCCTAATGTAGCTGAGATGAGTTGTAATGGTTTAACTCCTGGATATATTGATTTTAACAAAACTTCAAATGTTGCCAATTATATCTTTCAAAAGAGTTCAACTAACAATGCTCTATATCCTTTTATTTTAGGACCGAATACCGCAGACACTAGTTCTCCTTGTTTTGAGGTGGAATATATTAAAAAAGAAACTACTAATGCATGGGTAACCACTGTTACCATGGTTAGAGTAAACGGGTATAATACATGTAATGCGGATGACC
>CAYVEL010000017.1:0-12203 GCA_964450345.1 uncultured Candidatus Saccharibacteria bacterium
TGAAAATTTTATTAGTCAGTATTGATAGAAAGGCTTTTGATAAAGATAGCGCTGTAGCTAGAAGATTTTTAGATTTTTCTAACTCTCTAGAAAGCTTGGAAGTTCTGGTTATAACTCCAAATATTAATGATTCAGAAATTAGTCTGTCAGATAAGGTAAAAGTGGTTCCTATATTTAGCCCTAATAAATTATTCAGATTAATTAATTTATTTTTCCATCTAATTAAGATGGGGAAGAATATTAAAGATAAGAAGAATTATTTAGTAAGCGTTCAGGATCCTTTCTTTTTAGGACTCGTTACTCTACTGGCTACTAAGATTTTAGGTGTTAAGATGCAGGCTCAAGTTCACATAGATTTCTTTAGTACTTATTATAAAAATGAATCTTCAAGACAAATGCTGGAGTCTTTGATTGCGTCATTTGTATTAAAAAATTCAGCGGGTATAAGAGTAGTATCTCAGAAAATAAAAGAATATTTAGTAAGAGATTTAAGAATTCCAGAATCCAAGATAACTAGTATTCCTGTGTCGGTTAATGTTGAGAAAGTTTCTAATGCTCCAGTGCTCGAAAATTTAAAAAATAAATATCCGCAATATAAGCAGGTTGTATTAATGGTTTCTAGGTTGGTAAAACAGAAAAATATTCCTTTAGCTATAAAGGCCTTTAATCAGGTTATCCGAAAATTTCCAGAAGCAGGTCTCGTGATAGTGGGAAGTGGCTCGGAAAAATCTAATATTGAATCTTATATTTCTAAATTCGGTCTGTCTGAGAATATTGTTATAGAGGATTGGTCAAATGATGTATATTCAAAAATGAAGTCTGCTGACTTGTTTGTGATGTCTTCTGATTATGAAGGTTGGGGAATGACTGTTATTGAATCTGTGGCTTGTGGTCTTCCAGTCATAATGACTAATGTAGGCTGTGCTAATGAGTTTATTAAAAACCGAGAAAATGGTTTAATTATAGATATAGGAGACGTTAATGCTCTAAAAAGCTCGATTATTGAAGTTCTTGAGAACACTGAGCTAAGAAAAAGTCTGATTAATAATGGTTTCGAAAGTTTAAAAAATATTAGTAAGCAAGAAGAGTTTGTTAATTTAATTGTTAGTGATTGGAAAATGGTCTTAAATAATTAATTACTAATTAACTAATCTTTCACCATGAAAGTATTAATCATCACACAAATCGTAGATACGGAAGATACTTTTTTAAGTTTCTTTCACTCTTGGATTAAAGAATTTTCCAAGAACTTTTCTAAAACTACTGTTATTTGTTTGAAGAAGGGTAAGTATGATTTACCAAACATAGATGTGCTTTCTTTGGGAAAAGAAGAGGCACCTTCTAGGTATTTGTATTTAATAAAATTAATTAAATATGCCTGGAATAGGAGAGACGACTACGACGCTGTGTTTGTTCATATGAATCAGGAATATGTTTTAGTTCTTGGTTGGATTTGGAAAATACTAGGTAAGAGAATATACATGTGGCGTAATCATCATATAGGCAATGGTCTTACTGATTTAGCTGCCGCCTTCTGTAATAAAGTCTTCTGTACTTCTAAGTATTCATATACTGCAAAATATAAAAAGACAGTATTTATGCCGGTGGGTATAGATACGGATGTTTTTAAAAGAAATCCAGATATAATCAGAAAAGAAAATTCGATTCTTTATATTGGTAGAATTTCTCCTGTTAAGAAAGTTATGGAACTTGTTAAGATTTTCAGAAATATAAGAGATAAAGGTTTTAATTTTACAGCTACGATTTGTGGTGATTCAATTCCGGCTGATCACGAATACTTAAAAGATTTAAAAAAGTATGTCATAGAAAATAATCTTTCCGACAGAGTTAATTTTGTTAGGGGAATTCCACATTCCGAAACAGTTAAGATGTTTAATGAACATGAAATATGTGTTAATTTAAGTCACAGTGGAATGTTCGATAAGACTATTTTTGAGTCTATGGCTTGTGAAGGGATCGCTATATCTTGTAATTTAAATCTTAAAGGCGAAATAAGTGATAATTATATATATCAATATGATAATTATATGGATTTAGATAGTAAGATTATAGGCGTTCTAGAAAGTATTGATTCTGAAAAGGTTAATGCCGGAAAGAAACTTAGAGAATATGCAGTTGAGAAACACAGCCTGTCTTATTTAGGTAAGAAATTAGCAGAAGAAATGAATGAATAAAGAAATGAATTTAGATAAACCAGTGAAGATTTTTTTAGCAAATTGTGATTGGAGGGATATGTTCGGTGCCTCACATATGGAGTTTATGGATAAACTCGAGAGAGATAGACTAGGGGGTGCTTTTAATCATTTCTTCGTATTTTCTTGGGCGAGAAAAGGTTATGTTAGAACAGGTGGACGATTTGAGACTGTTCATACTAATACTAAGTTAGATAAATTCAGACCACTTCTAGATATTTATGCTTTATTTTATTTACCTTATATAGTTTTGAAATATAAAGTAAAACCAGATATTTGGCTTTCTTATGATTTTAATTTTATTCCGGCTTTGTTTATTGCGAAGCTTTTACGAGGTGGAAAGATTTATCTTTGTCTAAATAATCAGCCTAGAATTTACTCAGGTACTAGAAGTTTTGGAATTGTTAAATCATTTTATTCTTATCTATTAGAGAAGTCTTATTGGAGATTTATAGATCATTTTCTTACTATTAATTCCACAATGAGCAGTTATATTAAAAAGCTCGGAGTTAAAGAAAATAGAATCAGTGTCTTCTCGATGAATACTATTGATAGGGATATTAAATTTATTTCGAAAGCAGAAAAGGGAATTATCAGAAAAAAACACAATATTCCTACGCACGCAAAAGTTCTTCTTACTGTTGCGAGACTTGAGCCTGAAAAAAATTATAAAGAATTATTAGATTTATTCGCTACTCTACCAGCAGATTATTATTTAATTTCTTTAGGTAGAGGAGGAATGCTAGATGAATTAAGAGCTCAGTGTATAGAGCTCGGGATCAGTGACAGAGTGTTTTTTGAAGGCTTTGTGGATAGAAATGAAATATGGAATTATTACGCTGATTCAGATGCTTTCGTACTTATTTCTAAAGCTGAAGCTCTCGGAGTAGTATTTTGGGAGGCTATGTATATGAATATTCCTGTTTTAGGAGGAGATGTTCTTGGTATTAAAGAAAGTATTGGTGAGAGTGGAGATAGAGGATGCGTATGGAAGCACGGTGGCGATAAGAGAGAATTTCGTGAGATAATAGAATTCCTAACGGGTCACAGTCATGAAAAGAAAGAGATGTTAGAAAGAGCAAAGAAATTCGTTAATGAACAATTAGAAAATAAGATAAATATTAATAAGATTTTCCATGAAGATAAAAAATAATTTTAAACCAAGCATATTCTATATAATCAAGACACGCCTTTCTGGTAAGAATTTTATTTATGAATTTTATTTTAAAGATAAAAAAACTATTGATATAGGTTGTGGAGAGGGTGAGTTCTTAAAATTTGATAAAAAATTAATTACAGGTGTCGACACTAATTCCCGTGTTATCGAGAGGCTAAATTCAGAAGGATATTTAGCTGGACTTGCTAGCGGAGGAAAGCTTCCATATCCAGAGAATACTTTCGAAATGGCTCATTGTCATAATGTTATTGAGCATTTAGATATTAAGACCGCATATGACATGCTTCATGAAGCAGTGAGAGTGCTTAAGCCAGGAGGAATGCTAGTTCTTAGCTCTGAAACTGTAACCCGAAAATTCTGGGAGACATTCGGTCATGTTAAGCCTTATCCACCAGAAGCTGTTATTAAATTACTTCGTCCAGATAGCAGAGAAGAGTTTGAAGGTTTAAAAGGTTTTGAACCAGTCGGCTTATTTTTCATAGGAGATCTATTTAAGAATAAGATTTTGTATTTCATCTCTTTCGTTCTGGGTTATTACACTAGATTAATGCGCAGAGAATACTTTTTGGTTTTGAAGAAAAAATAATTTGAAATATTAGAATAGTAAAAATGAAAGTAGTATATCTATATAATAAAGTTTTAAAAGAGATTATTAAAGACGCTGAAGCGGGTAAGGGTCACGATAGCTGGCTGTATGGAATGCTTCGTCTTAGAAAGTTTGGTATTGATACTGATTATTTAGAAATAGAGAAATTATATCCAAAAGATTTTTGTCAGAAATTAAGAAGAAATATTCTGACAATGCATTATGCGCACATTCCGCTTTTTCTTCTTTTTTATAAATATGATTTAGTTTTTACTTCTACCGCTTATGGATCGATGATTATTCGTGCGATTCTGAAAACATTATATCTGCCAGTTCCAAAATGGGTTATTTTAGACTTCAATATCTTAGGAACTATTCAGGATGGAAAACAATTACGACAGAAGATATTTTCTTGGGCCGTCAGCAAAGTAAATGGAATAGTAGCTATTTCAGAAGCTGAGGCTAATGCATTAAAAATTAAATTTCCACATTTGAAAGATAAAATAATTTTCTTACACGAAGCTACTGATATAGATTATTTTAAACCAGTACCAAATGCTGTTGAGGAAAACTATATTCTATCTGTAGGAAATTACGGTAGAGACTTTAATACTATTATTGAAGCGTCAAAAGATTTAGGGGTAGAGTTGAGACTCGCTACTAAGTTAATAAAGAAAGATGATAAAAATCTGCCTAGTCATGTTAAGGCTGGACTTTACTCTCATTCAGAAATGATGAATCTTTACGCCAAAGCAAAAGCAGTAATAATAAGTTTAGATACCAAAGATGGATATTTTGATTCCGTCGGTACATTATCTATAGGTGAATCTTTCTCAATGGGTAAGGCTACTATCGTTTCTCACACCAAGAGTATGGAATCTTATGTAAAAGACGGTGAAAATGCTTTATTTGCAGAACTGAAAAATATAGAGTCTATGAGAAGTGCTTTAAAGAAGGTTCTAGATAATAAAGAATTAAGAAAACAGATGGGAGATAATGCTAGAAAATACGCTGTAAAATATCTAGATTCGGACCTTTTTGCTAAGAAATTAGCTGATTTTCTAAAGAATATTTAATGTGGTAGTATGACTATATTATGAAAATCTCAATCGTCTTACCTATATATAACGAGCAGGAGAATATACCTATATTATATAAAGAAATAAAAGATGTTTTTTCAAAAATCGGTAATGATTATGAGATAATTTGTGTTGATGATAAGTCTAAAGACGGAAGTCTTAAGGCTCTTAAAGAAATAGCAGAAAAAGACTCCAAGGTTAAAATTATAGGATTTAAGTTTAATGCTGGTCAGACTGCTGCTATGTCAGCTGGTATTAAATTTGCTACCGGAGAAGTTATTATTCCTATGGATTCTGATTTACAAAATGATCCTGCTGATATTCCTAATTTTCTTAAAAAAATAGAAGAAGGCTATGATGTGGTTTCTGGTTGGAGAAAGAATAGAAAAGATTTTCTAATAAATAGAAAAATTCCGTCTAAGATTGCTAATTATATTATCGGCATTATCACAGGAGTCAGAATTCATGATTATGGATGTTCAATGAAGGCTTATAAGAGGGAATTGATTCAGGGGGTTTCTCTTTATGGAGAAATGCACAGATTCATTCCAGCTTATGCTAGTTGGCATGGGGCTAAAATTACAGAGATAGTTGTTAATCATAGAGCTAGAGTAAATGGAGTGACTAAGTATGGAATTTCTAGAACATTTAAAGTTATATTAGATTTAATTGTTGTAAAATTCTTATCTAAATACATGAATAAACCAATGCACTTTTTCGGTGGTATTGGTTTCGTAGCTTTGTTTATAGGAATACTATTCGGACTTGGAGCTATCATCTTAAAAGTAATGGATTTAAGATCTTTTGTGGCTACACCTTTACCTGTATTTTCTGCTCTATTTATTATTGTTGGAGTACAGATGGTGGCCATGGGGGTAGTAGCCGAGATGATAACTAGAACTTATTACGAATCAAATGGTAAAGAACCATTCCTTATAAAAGAGAAGGTTAACTTAAAATAGAATGTCAGAATTTTTTAAAAAATACATTAACTTTTTTTTAAAGTTTTTTGGATTGGTTTTGAAGAAAAATAGAAAAGAAATAGGTCCTTTTATTTTTCTAAAGGAATATAATATTAAAACAGTTATAGACGTTGGAGCTAATATTGGTCAATTTGCTTCAGAGATTAGGGCTGTGTTACCAAATACATTTATATATTCTTTTGAGCCAATGAAAGAATGTTTTTCTTCCTTAGTTAATACAAATAAAGAAGATAAAAATTTTAAAGCATTTAATTTTGCTCTTGGTGATTCTAATTGTGAAATGAATATTAAGAAGAATTCTTATGCTCCTAGTTCGTCTATCCTTGATAATTCTGATTTAGCTAATAAAACATTTCCTTATACAAAAGACTTTTCTGAAGAAAAAATTGTTATTAAAACTCTAGACTCTATTAGTTCGAATTTAAAAATTCAGAATGATGTACTATTAAAAATTGATGTCCAAGGTTTTGAAAAGCAGGTATTAATTGGAGCTGATAAATTTTTAGATAATGTTAAATTCATAATTATAGAAAATTCATTTTTTGAATTATACAAAGGTCAGGCATTATTTGATGAAATATATAATATATTAAACAAAAAAGGTTTTAGTTATTTCGGAGGACTTCAAACAAAGAAGCATCCTGAAAGTGGTCGAATTTTGTTCGAGGATTCTCTATTTATTCGTAGAACATAATATGTGTGCTATTACAGGATATTGGGGGGTTGGTGATGAAAAAAGTCTAGAGAAAATGATAGACAGTATGTTTTATCGTGGTCCAAATGATAGGGGAATATATACAGATAAAAACATAGGATTAGCACAGAGAAGACTATCTATTATTGATTTAAGTCCTGCTGGTCATCAACCATTATCTAATGAGGATGAAACAGTTTGGATTGTTTTTAATGGAGAGATTTATAACTTTTCTGACCTAAGGAACGGATTAAAAAATAAACATGTTTTTAAAGGTAGAAGTGATACTGAAGTCATTGTTCATTTATATGAAGAAATAGGAGAGGAAGTATTTTCTAGATTACAAGGAATGTTTGCTATTGCTATTTATGATAAGAAAATAAATAAGATCTTATTAGCCAGAGATAGAATGGGAAAAAAACCTTTATATTGGGGGCTACATGACAATACTTTTATTTTCGGTTCAGAATTAAAGGCTTTAATAAATCATCCTAAATTCACCAGAGAAGTAAGTATCTCTTCTCTAAACGACTATCTATTTAATGAAAATATTCCGACACCTAATTCAATTTTTAAAAATACTTATAAATTAGAACCAGGAGTATATTTGTCTTATGATGGCAATAAAATCGAAAAGAAATCTTTTTGGGATTTAAGTTTCAATAACAAGAATACTGACTTCGCATTATCTTTAAATGGTTTAGATGAGAATTTAAGAAAAGCAGTTTCAGATAGATTAGTTTCAGATGTTCCATTGGGGGTATTTCTATCTGGAGGTTTAGATAGTAGTACAGTGGCTTATTATGCATCAAAAGTTTCGAAAACTAAGGTTAAGACTTTCTCTATTGGTTTTGAAGAAAAATCATTCGATGAATCCGGATACGCTAGAGAGGTTGCTAATTTCCTAGGAACGGAACATCATGAGAAAATTTTAAAAGCAAAAGATGTTATAGATTTAATACCAGAAATATTTTCAAAATTAGATGAACCGATGGCCGATGCCTCAATTGTCCCGACTTATTTATTGTCTAAATTTACAAGAGAAAATGTTACAGTCGCATTGGGAGGTGATGGTGCCGACGAATTATTTTGTGGATACGATACATTTTTAGCTTATAAATTATCTTACTTTTATAAGATCTTAGGTGGTAAATTATTTGGTAGGTGGTTAGGAAAAGCTGTCAATTTAATTCCGACATCTTTTTCTAATATGAGCTTAGATTTTAAAATAAAGAAGTTCATTAATGGATTTGATAGTAATGATTTATATCGTAATCAAAAATGGTTGGCAGCTTTTGATCTAGCAGATAGAAAAGAATTATTTAAAGAAGAATTTTTACCAATAATCGAAAAGGAAAATCAGTTTAAATATATAGATTTATACGTTAGTAAGAATAATGTAAAAGATCCAATAGATAAATTATCTTTAATTTATCAGAGAACTTATATGATGGATCAAGTTTTAGTTAAAGTTGATAGGGCTAGTATGATGAATTCTTTGGAGGTTAGAGCTCCTTTCCTGGATACTAGAGTTGTAGATCTCGCTAATAATTTACCATCTAGTTTTAAGATAAGAGGTCTGGTTAGAAAATTTATTCTTAAAAAATTGATGAGCGATAAACTACCTAAGAATATAATCTATCGTAAGAAGAAGGGGTTTGGTATGCCAATAGCAGAATGGCTGAGAACTGATTTAAAGCCTTTGGTTTTAAAATACTTAAATAAAGATATAATAAATAAACAAGGATTTTTCAGATATGAGTATGTAGAAAAAATATTGAACGATCATTTTTCTGGTGCTGTTGATAATAGGAAAAAGATATGGACATTATTATGTTTCTCGCTATGGTACGAAAATTTCGTAATGAAAAGTAGTCACGAAATCAAGTAAGAAAATATTATTTTTTATATGAGAATATTATTATTAAATTATGAGTTTCCTCCTTTGGGTGGTGGAGCTGGTAATGCAACAAAAAATATTGCTAAAGAGATGTCTCTACAAGGACATGATGTCTTAGTTTTGACGACTTGGTTTAATGGATTATCGGAGACAGAAAATATTGATGGATATAAAATATTAAGATTAAAATCTAGAAGAAAAAAATTAGATAGTTCAAATGTTTTAGAAATGTTCCATTATGTATTTTTAGCAATTCTAAAAATTAAAAAGATAATTTTGGACTTTAAACCTGAGGTAACTATATCGTTTTTTGCTATTCCGACGGGATTAGTTTCTTTGTATATAAAATTTATGTACAAGATCCCATTTGTTATTTCTCTCAGGGGTGGTGATGTTCCTGGTTTTTTGCCTATTAGTTTAAAGTATCATCATATAATATCTAAACCTTTTACTAATTTAGTATGGAACAATGCCTCTGCTATAGTGGCTAATAGTATTGGTCTAAAAAAATTAGCTGATAAGACATCAATTAAATTTAGAAAGAATACAGAATACATACCAAACGGTGTTGATGGTTTGAAATTTAAATACGATACAAATAAAAAACAGGATGAACTAAATATATTATTTGCTGGCCGTTTAGTTAAGCAGAAGGGGGTGATATTTCTAATTGAGGCTATAGATAAAATAATTAAATCTAATTTAGAAACAAATAATAAGTTAAACTGTAAGATTGTTGGCGATGGTCCATTAAAGAGCGAATTGGAATCAGAGGTTAATAAAAGAGGATTGGGAGGATATATTAAATTTATAGGTTGGGTGGATAAAGATAAAACCCCGGAATATTTTAACTGGGCTAATTTATTCGTCCTTCCTTCATATGAAGAAGGTATGCCGAATGTCTTGTTAGAAGCTATATCATCTGGATTGGCTATTGTAGCTACACGCATATCTGGTAATGATGAATTGGTAGACGATGGTGTAAACGGTTTTTTATATAGTAATCATGATGATTTATCGGGTATAATAAACAGGTTCCTTGATGATAGAGACTTAAAATATAAGTTTGGTTTAGAGTCTGTTAAAAAATCTAAAAACTTCTCTTGGAATAAAGTTGCTAAAGAATATATAGATATATGTCAAAAAATAATATAGATAATAAAAAAATATATAACGAAAATTGGGAATCATGGGTAGATATGAAGATATATGGCCCTGCAAGCAAATGGTTGAGATATTTAATTAGATATAATTTAAATAAGATAGACACATCTAAAATAAAATCGATTTTAGATGTTGGTTCTGGTGAGGGTACAATAACTTATTATTTGGCTAAGTGGTGTGATAAGGCTAAAGTATTGGGTATAGATTTTTCAGAACAAGGTATTCTATGTGCTAAGAAAAACTATAATTTAAACAATTTAAATTTTATACACGATGATAAATCTGTTAATTTAAATTATAAATACGACATGGTCACTGCTTATGAGGTCTTAGAACATGTAGATAATTGGAAGGAATTATTAGGAAAAATGGCAGATGCATCTAATAGATATATAATGTTATCTTTTCCAACTGGTAGGATGAGAAAGTTTGAGGTTAATGTAGGGCATTATAGAAATTTTAAAAAAGGGGAAGTAGAATTGTTTCTAAAAGAAAAAGGTTTTAAAGAGGTGAATGTTTTTTATGCTGGTTTTCCTTTTTATAATCCTTTGTATAGAGAGGTTTGTAATATAACTAATTCTGCCAGCAATTCTTTCACGACTGGTAAATATGGATTAAAACAAAAATTAACTGCATCTGTAATATTCTTTTTCTTTAATTATCTATCTACAAAATATTTTAAAGGAGATCAGTTCTGTGGATTATTTGAAAAAAATGAAGATAAATAAGTTTCTAATAATTTCGATTGTGTTGGTGTGGTTTTGTGCTCATATTCCTTTTCTAAATTACGGAACAGATAATTTACCACTACACATGTCTTATGTGGGCGATGAGCAGTCTCCTGTGAGTGGTGCTTTGCATGTCTTGCAAGATAAGAATCCTTTGGCTTTAAGAAATTTGAGTACAGTCTATTATGGTCCTGTATTTTCAATGATATCTTTACCAGGAGTACTTTCTGATTTTATCTATAGAATGTTTACAGGGGATATACACTCTATAGGTGATTACAAAGATTATATATTGTGGAATTGGGGAGGTATAGCTAAGAATGATAGATTTATTGCTGTATTTTTTGGGTTGATTGGTATTGTATCACTGTTTAAATTACTATCTACAGATACAATAAATCCTCTAAAACGTAAGTTACCAGTCTATTTAGGGGTAGCACTTCTTTCTTTGGATTTATTGTATTTTGAATATACTGGTTTTTTCAAGCATTGGGCTATTATTATACCTCTGCTTATATTGCAGTTTTATTTCTTAGTAAGACTGAAAGAAAGTGGTTATAGTAAAAAGTATTGGATATTATCTGCATTTATTTCGGTATTTAGTTTCGGGGTTAGTTATCTGAGTATTTTATTTCAGATAATGTGGTTGCCATTACTGATTAATTGGATAAGGGATAAAAATATAAAGCAGTTGAAGCAGTTTTGTTTTTATACTCTAGGTTTTATAGTCTCTAATTTCCTAATCGTATTATGGCACCCGCATGCTTTTTTGAGAATTATAGGAATAATAGGTGGGGATATAACTGATACAAGTATTGCTAACTATACCAATGAAATTCAGGTTGCCAATTTGCCTATGTCCTTTTCTTACTATTTATCTATTATTCTAAATAATTATTTAGCTGTTTTGTTGGTGGCTATTATTCTGTCTGTATTTCTTTTTTATAAAAATAATATACATAAATTGTGGTATTTATGGTCTATTTTGTCTGTTGTTTTTGCCTCTTTTGTTATTTTTGGAATTGTTAGCCATCATGAGAGTAGATATGTTTTACCTGTCACTACTGGTTTGATTGTGTTTGTCTCTGTATTATTGTCTATATATTTCTCAGGTGTTGATGTTAAAAATAAATTTGTTTCAGTAATTATATTTTTACTTATATCTTTTACTATACTGTTTAATTTTATTCATATTATAAAATTAGATTTCATAATAAATGAAGGTCCAAAAGAAAGAGTGGTTGTAAACCGTATTCTGGAATTAGAAAAGCAAAAGGTTGGTTCTAAAACATTATCATATCAATACTATATTTTAGGTGCAGTCCACACTAAGGAGGCTTACTCTGACTATGCTAGTAGGACTAAGAAAGATAATCTGAATCTATATAAGATTATAGCTAGTACTACTTTGCCTAAAAATATAACACCTTTAAATGTTTACTATCGTAGACCAGACTCAGGTATAAATGTTAAAGAATGGAATGATTATGATCATGTTGTCTATAAGTTTGAACCCAGACAAGAGATCAACCAATTCGATTTTTTTGATGAATCTTATTTAAGATTGTGGAAATATGATGATTTATCGGTTAAATACTTTTTTATAAAATAAGGTATTATTAATATATGTCTACACCATGGCGCACAGGTTTATATGAAGAAATAAGTAACTTATCTAT
>CAYVEL010000018.1:0-7175 GCA_964450345.1 uncultured Candidatus Saccharibacteria bacterium
AGCCATACGAGGTTAATACCAATCTTTCAGAATTTCTAACGAATGTTTCAAGTAATAACATTCCTGGTCATGGTTATCCTGAGGCTCTAGATAATCTTAAGAAGGCCTATTCATATAATACAGGATATCTTCAGGAGGTAGCTGAGAACTCAATGATTCAGGGTTCTAAGATAATTAAAGGTTTATCTGTAACAGATAAAGTTAAAGCACTCGATGCAGAAGTTACAATAAGAAAGATTATTGATGCTGAGATTAAGCAGTCTCCTAATGATCCTAGACTATATTTATTCTACGGTTCTTTCTTAGCTGATATTGGTCAGGTTAAAGAAGCTGAAAAACAGTTAGCTAAAGCAGTAGAGCTTTCTAAAAATAAACAGAGTATATTAGCTAATTATGCGAATATCCTGTACTTCAATGGTAAGACACAAGAGGCATACGATGCGCTTAAGAAGGCTTATGAATTAGAACCAAGCTATAGAGATATGCGTATTGCTTATGCTGGTGTAGCTTTGTCACTTGGTAAGACAGAAGTTTTTGATCTTATAAAGACAGATTTAGCGAATGCTCCCATAGACGATATGGTGGTGAAGGGGTTATTAGTATCAGGAAAACTTTCAGTATTAAGTGATTATTTGAAAGAGTATCTAAAAGAGAATCCTAATGCAGATCAGGTTAGAGCAAACTTAATTTACTCATATATTCTAGCTAAGAATAGATGGAGTGCTTTGGTAGAACTTGATAAATTCATAGAATTAAGACCAGCACAAAAAGCTTATTTGGAAGCAAAGAAGCAAGAAGTCAAAGATATGAAGTTTGAATAGTCTAAAGAATCACTAAAACAAAAAAGCGCTTATTAGGGCGCTTTTTTGTTTGCTCTATTTTCAGCCTTATTTTACAAGGATTTTAAATAGGAAGTGGGCAGTATTAATCCACTTAAATATTTGACATATAGTTTAAAAGTGGTAGAGTTGACTTAAATCGAAAACAGTGTTAGTTCCACGTTTGGAATTAGACTGTTTTCCCCGAACCTTGTAACGCTTATGAAAAATAAAGCACTTGCAGTTGTCCTGCTCGCGATGGTGTTCGTCATGCTCCAGGTCCTTACGGCTTCGGCGCAGATGGTCAGCATCACTGAGATTATGATGGGAAATCTTTCCTCTCTCAGCAATTCCCCTTCTGTTTATTTGACTGGCGATAACAGCTCCGCTTCCACCTCTTTTGATACCAAGGATTCAGATTTGTATTACAATTCTGGGCCTGGTTGGTGGACGGGCGGTTTACCCGTTCATACTAGTTTAAGTTTTAGTAGTGTTAGTAATTCTGTTACTTTAACTAGGCATGTTGATCACTTGGGTTTAGATAGTATGATCTCTCTCGAGAAAGCACTACCACTAAACTTTTCAAGTATGGATTCTTTTGCTATCTATTTGGATAGCTACGATTCTAATCCAGCGAATACAATCTCTATTAGCAATATTCATCTTAACGGGAGCCTGTTTATAGATGATGTCTTATCGGTTTCGGCCGGAGATTCCAGATTGTATTTTTGTGATCCGTCGGCTCCGATCACGTCTTTAACTTTTGATGTGACCTTTGGAGCAGGTTCGTCTTTTGATTTGGATACCGCTAGGTTTGAATTATATGCTTTTGATTCGGCTCATATTCCGACTATTCAGTCGGTCCCTGAACCGTCTACAGTAGCATTATCGCTTATCGGCATCTCCAGTATTTTATTTTTTCGTAAGAAGGCCTAACACACAAGCCTATGTTGTTTTACGTAAAAACAAGTCGTCGAAGCATCACTTAAAATGTGAAGCGTCGACGACTTTTTGTTATTTATTACCAACCACTATTATCGTGACAAACAGAAGAGTTCGTTACTATAGAATTAGTTTTATTGCTTCTTAGACAGAAAAATTTTGATGCGTCACTTTTTAATCTCGCATATATAGAATAGGTGTCATTAAAAGAGCCATTTATTATATTTGAAATACCGGTACTAAATACAGATGATTTTGTTACAAGATATTTACATACATTGTTTATATTTTGAGAAGATGCTGGGGGGTATAGAATATCACATCCTGCTGAGTCGTATATACTACAATTGTAGGATATATTATTATTTATAGCACAATAAATTGATGTTGATACAATGTTTGTACATGTTCCAGCTAGCGAGCATGCTGTAGGTGTAACTCCGCTCAGTGTGCCCTTTGTAGAATATTCCATTTCGTAAGCATTTCTCATTTCTATCATTGCTTTATAAATTGCGGCATCGTCGGCTTTTTTACGAGCGTTCTGAGTGGACACTAATATAACACTGCTTAATACAGAGATAATTGACATTACCACTAGTAATTCTATTAGAGTAAAAGCTTTTGTGTATTTCATGACGGTATTAGCTTTATTTTATACCTCTTTTAGCATAATTACTATAGGGTATCCACAGGTGGATGTTTTAGAGATTTAGGTTTTATTTTAAATGAATATTTTGTTGACATACGTGTATTTTAGGGTATATAATATTGGTGTGAGTGCTAGAACAAATGTCTAGCAAATCCAAATATAGTTGTCAGGATTGACCGGCTTTGGCCGGTCTTTCCGTTTTTAAGCTAGGAGCTTATGTTTTAAATTCTTAATAAATTTTAATAAAGTTTAGATAAAGCGGCTGTAGATTGTGAATTGCACTAGTTTGGGGATTTTATATAATTGAGAAGGACGGTCTTTGGATTGTTCCAAGAAGCGGTCTGCGACGGCACTCACAATGACAACACTTTGGAGCTAGCACTCGCAGACCACTTTTGGGCGCAATAGGCGCAAAGAAGCGCCAGTTTATGTTCCGTATCGGTCTCGCTTTTATTTTATTGTATGAATATTAAAGAACAAGAATATCTAAAAAAATACACGACTTTTAAAACTGGTGGTCCAGCTTCTTTTTTTATTGATGTTAATAGTGAGGCGGGGGTTATAGAAGCGCTACGTTTTGCTCGTAATAAGAATTTATCCGCTTTCATTCTCGGTGGAGGTGCGAATCTTCTTTTTAAAGATTCTGGATTTGATGGGGTAGTTATAAGACTAAATAATAAAGAAGTTACTTTTAATGAATTTCCTAATGGTAAGGTAGAAGTGGTGGTTGATGCAGGAATGGATTGGGATGAATTAGTTGCTCTTACTGTAGAGAAAGGACTACATGGTTTAGAAAATTTATCTTTAATTCCAGGAAGAGTAGGTGCTAGTCCTGTACAGAATATTGGTGCATATGGTGTAGAGGTGAAAGACAGAATTTCTTTTGTAGAGACTATTGATAAGAGAGATTTTTCAAAAAAAGTATTTTCACCTCGTGAATGTGAATTTTCATATAGGAATAGTTTCTTTAAAACTCCGGAAGGAAAGAATTACGTGGTTACTAAAGTTGGTTTTATGCTCGAGATAAAAGGTTCTTTGAATATAGAGTATAAGGATATAAAAGAATATTTTGAGACTACGGGTAAGAATGTAGATTTAATTAATGTTAGAAAGGCTATTATAGAAGTTAGAAACAAGAAGCTTCCAGATCATAAAGTTTTCGGAACTGCCGGATCATTTTTTAAGAATCCAATAATAGATATTGATCTATATCATGAGCTACTTAAGAAATATCCAGGAATTCCGGCCCATAAAGAGAGTGAGGGATTTGTTAAGATTCCGCTCGGTTTCATTATTGATAAGATTTGCGGAATGAGAGGGTATAAGGATGGAAAAGTTTCTACACATAAAGATCAGGCACTCGTGATAGTTAGTGAAGGGGCTAAAGCTTCGGAAATTATAGGTTTTGCAAATAAAATATCAGAAGCTGTTTTTAGTAAAACAGGTATTAAAATTGAGAGAGAAGTAGAGATAATCTAGTGATTTAGATTAACTTTGGGCTTTATATCACCTCGTTTTCGTGCTATATTCGATTCTATGGAAATATTGAAAAAGGTATTCGGCGACCCTCAGAAGAAGGCTGCGAATAAGTATTGGCCAAAAGTTAAAGAAATTAATGCTTTAGAGCCTAAAATCAGTGCTTTAAGCAATGAAGAACTAAAAGCTAAAACAGCAGAGTTTAAGGCTTTGCTTTCTAGTGGAAAGAAAATTTCTGATATTTTACCAGAAGCTTTCGCTGTGGTTCGTGAAGCTTCTAAGAGAACTTTAGGTCAGAGACATTTCGATGTTCAGCTTATCGGTGGAATGATTCTTAATGATGGAAAGATTGCTGAGATGAGAACTGGTGAAGGTAAGACTCTGGTGGCTACACTTCCGACTTATATAAATGCATTATCTGGAAAAGGAGTTCATGTAGTTACTGTTAACGATTATCTATCTCGAAGAGATGCTGTGTGGATGGGACAGATTTATGATTTTCTAGGATTAACTGTTGGAGTAGTCGCTCATGATCAGTCATATGTATATGATCAGAATCATGTAAATAAAGAAGAAGAAAAAGATAAAGAAAGAGATGAGAAGGGTGCTTTTCATATTGTCTATGAATTTCTAAGACCGGTTTCTAGAAAAGACGCTTACATGGCAGATATTACTTATGGTACAAACCATGAGTTTGGTTTTGATTATTTGAGAGATAATCTTGAATACAGACAGGATGCGTTAAGACAGCGTGAATTTAATTTCGCAGTAGTGGATGAGGTAGACTCAATTCTTATTGATGAGGCTAGAACTCCGCTTATTATTGCTTCTCCAACTTCAGATTCAGAACATCTCTATGTTACTTTCGCGAAGATTGCTAGAGAACTTAATGAAGGTGAAGATTATGAAGTGGATCTAAAGAAGAAAGCTATTTCTTTAAAAGATTCTGGAATTAATAAAGCAGAGAAGGCTCTAGGAATTTCTAATATTTATTCTGATGGAGGTGTAAAATTCGTGCATCACCTAGAGACAGCTGTTCGTGCTAAAGCTATCTTTAAGATTGATAAGGACTATGTGGTTAAAGATAATGAAATTATTATCGTAGATGAATTTACTGGAAGAATGCAGCCAGGACGTCGTTGGTCAGAAGGATTACACCAGGCTATGGAGGCTAAAGAAGGGGTATCTATTCAGAAAGAGTCTAGAACATTTGCTTCTATTACGTATCAAAACTATTTCAGAATGTATCCTAAGCTTTCAGGTATGACCGGTACTGCTTATACATCGAGTGAAGAGTTTTATAAGGTGTATGGTCTAGATGTGGTAGTAGTTCCTACAAATAACAATATTCAGAGAATAGATAAGAATGATTTAATTTTCCAGTCTGAAAAAGGAAAGTTTACTGCCATTGCTCGTGATGTAAAAGAGATTCATAAGACAGGACAGCCTGTGCTCGTAGGTACTGCTTCAGTAGAAAAGAATGAGATTTTGTCTCAGTATTTTAAGATAGAAGGAATTCCTCATGAAGTTCTAAATGCTAAGAATCATGAAAGAGAAGGAGAAATTATTGCACAAGCTGGTAAGAAAGGTGCGGTAACTATTGCTACAAATATGGCTGGTCGTGGAGTGGATATTAAGCTTGGTGGTAATCCTACAACTCCAGAATTGAGTTCTGAAATTAAGGGTCTCGGTGGTCTATGCGTTATTGGTACAGAAAGACATGAAGCTAGAAGAATTGATAATCAGCTTCGTGGTCGTTCAGGAAGACAGGGTGATCCAGGTATGACTAGATTTTATGTTTCTATGGAAGATTCTCTAATGAAAATTTTCGCTTCAGAAACCATGAAGAAGGTTATGGGTAAATTAAATGTTCCAGAAGATCAGCCGGTAGAATTTGCTCTTATAACTAAAGCTCTTGAGACAGCACAGACTAAGGTGGAGGGTCTTAACTTTGATGCTAGAAAACATACTCTAGAATATGACGATGTTCTTAATCATCAGAGAAAGATTGTTTATGCTAGAAGAAAGAAATTGCTTCTAGGCTCGATCGAAGATGTTAAGGCAAAGTACGTGGAAATGTACGGTGACGATACCGAAGTTTGGAATATTATGAAAGATAGAGAAGCACAGTTCGGTGAAGAGAAGTGGTGGAATACTATGCGTCAGCTTCTATTACAGACTATCGATATGTTCTGGGTAGATCATCTAGAAATTATGGATTACACGAAGTCGAGCGTAAGTCTTCGTGGATACGGTCAGCGTGATCCTCTAGTAGAATATAAAAAAGAAGGATTGTCTTTATTTAAGAGAATGGAATTTTCTATCCAAGATCAGATAAAGCAGATGCTTCCTAATATTGGTACACAGGTTAAAGCTCCAGAACAAGAAAAATTACAGGAAGTTAAAGAAGGAGCTAATAATCTAACTGGTAACGATGGTTCTAAAAATAAACTTTCACACAGAAACGGAGAAGGTGATCCTAGATTCGCTGGAGTAGGAAGAAATGATGAATGTCCTTGTGGAAGTGGAAAGAAATTTAAGAAGTGTCACGGAGCTTAATTTTTAATTAATTATCCAAAACATGAAAAAAACTAAAGTTATTGTTACAGGTGGAGCAGGGTTTATTGGCTCTAATCTTGTGGATGAGTTAATTAAAAAAGGTTTTGAAGTTCATGTTATAGATAATCTAGTCGCAGGAAAAAAGTCTAACGTTAATAGCGGGGCGGTTTTACATGTAAAAGATATAACTAAACTAGATGATATAGAATCATTGTTTAATGGTATTGATTATGTGTTCCATTTAGCTGCTTTGCCTAGAGTTCAATTTTCTATAGATCATCCAATTGAATCTAATGAGGCGAATATTATAGGTACTCTAAATATTTTAATTGCTTCTAATAAAGCAAAAGTTAAAAAAGTTATTTACTCAGCATCGAGTTCTGCTTATGGAGACCAAAAGACTATGCCACTTGTTGAGAGCATGTTGGCTAAGCCAAAAAGTCCTTATGGATTACAAAAATATGTTGGAGAATTATATTGTAAAGTCTGGAGTGAGGTATATGGTCTGCCCACAGTTTCTTTAAGGTATTTTAGTGTTTATGGTCCACGTAATAGTGCTGATGGTTCATACGCTTTAGTTATTCCTAAATTTATTGATCAAAGATTAAAGGGTGGAAACATTACTATTACAGGAGACGGAAAACAGACTAGAGATTTTACTCATGTTAGAGATGTTGTTAAAGCTAATATTTTAGCTATGGAAAGTAATAAAGTGGGAAAAGGTGAGACTA
>CAYVEL010000018.1:7275-9058 GCA_964450345.1 uncultured Candidatus Saccharibacteria bacterium
GTTAAAGCTAATATTTTAGCTATGGAAAGTAATAAAGTGGGAAAAGGTGAGACTATAAATATTGGAGCTGGTAGAAACACTTCGATTAATGATATTGCTAAAATGGTGGGTGGTAAGATCGAATATATACCTTCAAGATTAGAACCAAAAGACACTTTAGCAGATAACTCTTTAGCTAAAGAATTATTAGGATGGGAACCAGAGGTTAAAATAGAGGATGGTATAGAAGAGTTGAAAAAGATTGCTGGATTAAAGTAAAAATCTCTAGGATATTTAATTAGTAAATAAGGAATTTAATGATTTGTGAAGGGTTCTTTTTAGGGTATAATTTAGATTAAGAATAATAAAACTTATATAACAATGATTAAAGAGTTCAAAATACAAGATTACTTCTTCTTCACAATACTTGCTGGAGCATTAATTTTGTCATTCTTCATGTTTCTTCCGTTCTTTACTCCGCTATTTTTGGCGATAATAACTGCAATAACTTTCTTTCCATTTCACAGAAAAGTTTCTAATCTACTCGCTAAAGGAAATACATCGAGCTTTTTTTCATCTTTAGTAACCTTAGTAGCTATAGTTCTATTGGTTTTGATTCCACTTTCACTTCTATCCATAAAGATTTCAATGGAAGCAAAGTCTGTTTATGATTATTACACGACAACTGATACAACAATTCCTGCTGTACAAAGTATCACTGAAGATTTGCAGAGAATAGTAGGTAAAATTATCCCTGGTTCAGAGAGTAGTTTAATAACCGCTACTAGTGTGAAGGGTCATATTACAGATATTTCTAAATCTATTTTCGCAAATATTGATTCTATCTTCTCAAGTGCCGCTAAAATATTCTTTAATTTTGTTATATTCCTAATAGCATTGTTCTATTTCTTAAAAGATGGAGCTACGATAAAAGCTCATGCTATTAAAATCAGTCCTTTAGCTGATACTCAAGATGAAGAGATTATAGTAAAGATGAAAGCGGCTATTAACTCTGTTCTAAAGGGTACTTTGCTTATAGCATTCGTTCAGGGAATACTTGCAGGTATTGGATTCTTAATATTCGGAGTTACTAATCCAGCTTTGTGGGCGGTGGTGGCTATGTTTGCATCATTGATTCCAGGAGTTGGTACTTCACTTGTTTTGGTTCCCGCAATATTATTCCTTTTCTTAAAGGGAAGTCTAGTTTCTGCTATAGGATTAGCTATTTGGTCTGCTCTAGCTGTTGGACTTATAGATAATTTCTTAGCTCCTAGATTACTTGGTAAAAATTCAGGAGTACATCCATTGGTTATACTTATTTCCGCATTAGGAGGTATTTCTCTCTTTGGTGTGCTAGGATTCATTGCTGGTCCTATATTAGTGAGTTTCGTAATGGTACTTATAAGCGTTTATAAATTTTCAACAGAAAAATAATGGCATTCATAGATGAAGTAAAAATTAAGCTCGTTTCCGGTAAGGGAGGCGATGGGGTAGAGCGTTGGAGACATGAACGCGGTAAGGAGCTGTCTGGTCCATCTGGGGGTAATGGTGGTCACGGTGGTGATGTATACGTTAAGGCTGTTAGAGATAACGGTCTTTTGATCAGATATAGAAACGTAAAAGAATTAAAAGCTGGAGACGGAGAAGATGGAGCTCGTGATAGTATGCACGGAATTGATGGAAAGGATTTGATAGTTGAAGTCCCTGTTGGTTCTGTTATTACGAATCTTTCTACAATGAGAAAGTTTCAGCTTCTAAATGATAATGAATCAGTAAGAGTTCTAATCGGAGGTATCGGAGGAAG
>CAYVEL010000018.1:9158-11707 GCA_964450345.1 uncultured Candidatus Saccharibacteria bacterium
ATTATCGTTCTTACAAAAACAGATTTAGCGGATGAAGATAAAATTAAGAATGCTAAGAAGGCTCTTTCTGGATTAGGTAAAGAGATTTTCATAACTTCTACTATTAATGATGAGCAGATGAAGGCTTTGAAGGATGCATTTGTTAAGTTACTTAGAGGAATTTAATTTAGTATTAATCAAGCACGAAAAAATCCTCATGAATAGTGAGGATTTTTTCGTGCTTGATTATCTCGGCTAAGTCTGTTAGTTTTTGTTCAGTTATGAAAGAAAATGAACTTTTAGGTAAAGGCCGTATATCCATCTCAACTTTGTTCGTGATGTGGAAAGAACGGCTGGAGAACGGGGATTTGAAGTATTATTTGGATAGTGGAGGATGCTTAACCATAGAATGGTCTAACACTTCAATATTTGCCCCGACCGGTAAGGATTTTGATTACGTCATGAAAGAAATTTTCACTGACGAGGAACAGCAAAAAATCAAAGTCTCGACCGGAATTAAATCTCTGATTTTGGTAACTTCGGTAAAATATGTCAGATAGATTTCAAGAGGGCTCGCACGGCCCTCTTTTTATTATTAATATTTATTATTTAGATTTTTGTGGTAATATATTGCTCATGAAAGACAATTACAAAGCAACAATAGGTTTGGAAATTCACGCGGAATTAAAGACTAATTCCAAGATGTTTTGCTCTTGTAAGAATGATCCAGATGAAGAAAAACCGAATGTGAATGTATGTCCTGTCTGTATGGGTCATCCAGGAACTCTTCCTGTATTAAATAAAGAGGCTATTAAACATGTTCTAAAAATCGGTCTAGCTGTGGGAGGTAAGATTGCAGACTTTACTGAATGGGACAGAAAGAATTATTTTTATCCAGACATTCCTAAGGGATACCAGATCAGCCAGTATAAATATCCATTAATTTCTGGTGGTTCTATTGACGGACTTGAGTTAACTAGAATTCATTTAGAAGAAGATACCGCTAAGTCTACTCATGATACAGGTGCAAAAAGTTTAGTGGATTTTAATCGTTCAGGAGTTCCTTTGATGGAACTTGTAACAGAGCCTGTGATTCATACTGCAGAAGAGGCTGTGCTATTTGCTAAAGACCTTCAGAGACTTCTTAGATATTTAGGTGCAGGGGATGCAAATATGGAGAAAGGTGAGATGAGAGTGGAGGCTAATATTTCTGTAAGTAAGACTGAAAAATTCGGAACAAAAACAGAAGTTAAAAACCTAAACTCTTTTAAGGTGGTTGAGAAGGCAATTAATTTTGAAATAGCTAGACAGATCGAACTTCTAGAAGAAGGTGGACAAGTTAAACAGGAGACTCGTGGATGGGATGAAGCAAAAGGCGAGACTTACAGTCAACGTTCAAAAGAATCAGCTCATGATTACAGATATTTTCCAGAACCAGATTTACCAAAATTAATGATTAGTCAGATTCCAGAATTTGCTACTGATAAACTACGTTCTGAAATTGTAGAATTACCTTGGGAGAGAAGAGAGAGAATGAAGAAGACTTATGGAGTTACAGATACTGAGGCTGAGATGTTCGTAGATTCTTCTGTTCTAACTAATTATTTCGAAAGCATCATAAAGAAACTTTCTTCTGAAAAAAATTCACAAAAATTATCAAAGCTTGCTCTTAACTATTTAATTTCCGACTATTTAGGAATTATTAAAAAGTCTATAACCGTAGCAGGTGCTGGCGATGAACAGATTTACTCTTCACTTTCTAAAGTATCTGTAGATAATTTTGCAGACCTTATGAAAATGATTGATGAGAATTTACTTTCATCTAGAGGCGCTAAGGATGTGCTAAAACTAATGTTTGATAATGCAGAAAAAGGGGTAGAGCCTAGAAAGATTGCTGAAGAAAATAATCTAATTCAGAAGAACGATGCTGGTGCACTTGAAGTAGCAGTTAAGAAAGTAATAGACGCAAATCCAAAGCAATTCGGTGAATTAAAGTCTGGAAAAGAAGCTTTATTGCAGTTCTTTATCGGTATGACAATGAAAGAAACAAAGGGTAGTGCTAATCCTGAAATGGTAAAAGAGATTATAAAGAAATTTTTAGTCTAATTCTCCTATTGTGGGCACCTGTCTCATTTCTTTGAGATTTTATCTAGATTTTATAAAAATTTATTGATTTTTCACTATTAGCGTGTTATTGTGTATGTCGTAAGTTTCTCGTTGCTTACACCTTAATAAGTAAAGGCGAGAGTTTAGTTTAAATGGCAAAGAAATTGTTCGTAGGCGGAATACCTTTCCGTTCAGATGAAGGTGCTCTAAGAAAGCATTTTGAGCAGGCAGGTGAGGTATCTGAAGCTGTAATTATTAAGGATAAGATGACTGGTAGATCTCGTGGTTTCGGTTTCGTTACTTATAATAACGATGCAGACGCTACAAACGCTATCGACATGTTCCACGATAAGGAGTTCGATGGTAGAAAGCTTCTAGTAAATGAGGCTAAGCCAATGCAGGCTAGAGACTAATATTCTCTAACTAGCAAATTTAAAACCCGCCACTCGGCGGGTTTTAAATTT
>CAYVEL010000019.1:0-2366 GCA_964450345.1 uncultured Candidatus Saccharibacteria bacterium
CCCTTATCTGTCTGGAGAGAAAAAGGATGGATTTATAAAGATGATCCTAGGGGTTGGTTCGAGTGGTATTCCAGATATTACATGGGTCGTAGAATTCCAGGAGAAGATGAACGTCAAATAAAAAGATGGCGTGCAATAGCTAGACATATAGTTCAGATTAAAAATAATTGCAGGGTAGGAGATTCGTCTTGTAGAAAAAGACAAAGACAAGCCGTATTACACTGGGCTTACGATTCTAGAAAAATTTAAAAAATTTATTTAGTTTGTTTTGTAATGACTATCTATCTTTTCGAATACGAATCCTGATATTTGAGATACGGTATCTATAAGTTTTTTCTGGTCTTTACCACTAGTCATTATACATAGCATATAAGGATGTTTAGGATAATATACTATTCCACAATCATGAATTTGGGTGCTATTTTCATCTATTTGTCTTTCACCGAATTTATCTGCTACTGGGATTGATTGTGGAATTTTACTTCTAATTCCTTCTTTAAAGTGACTCTCTGAAAGTATTCTTAGTGCTTTTTCTGAACTGTCTTGTGATAGGTACGAAGAATTAAATAACACTCTAAAGAATCTGCTATATTCTTTAACTGTTATTGAATATGTAGGGTCTTCCACAACATTTTCATCCACTCCTAGTTGTTTGTATAATTTTTTATATTCTTCAACAGATATTAGAGGCCAAAGTAATGATAGAGCTTGGTTATCTGAATAATCAATCATTTGATTAATCAATTCTTCCACGGTGTATGTCTTTCCTATTACTAGTTGTTTTTCTGGTGGAATAGTCTGAACGAATCCAAGATTTTTTTCTGCATCAAAAGTTACTTTTTTATTTAGGATAGATGAATCTAATTCTGCTTTTTTAAAGTAACTTATCATTACAGGTACTTTTAATAGGCTGGCAGGCATAAACTTGTTTTCGGTATTTATTTCTATAATAGGACCGTTGTTCATGTCTCTAAAATATACACTTGTATTTATAGAGCCATTCATCCCTGATATTTTGTCTACGAATTTTCTTAAATCGCCGTTGAAATAAACTTTTTCAGAGTTAATTGTACCGTCTGCTATTTCACATTCTAGTAGTGGGTTTGTGAATTTTCCTGAGCCGAGTCTTATTTGTTCAGAATCATTATCTATATCAATATTTGGTGATGAATATATCTTTTGACCAATTCCGAGGCCAAAAATAAAGAAAACAACAAAGAGTATTGTTCCCGTTGGCCATAGTTTTAATCTAAGGCTTACTAAGTTTTTCATGTGACTAAATAATAACTTATTTTAGAAAAAATGCCACAGTGTTTAATAGTATTTTCTTGGTATAATATTCGTATGAAGAAAGTTGTGCATACTATTTCGTGGACCGTATGGATATCTGTTCTAGCTATGAGTCTAGGATATTTTTTTGTTTTTTTAGATGGTAAAGCACGTTCAGCGGTATCTAGCTCTGTTAATTTTAATAAAGATACTCTTGCTAAGATTGCAGAAGATAATGAAAAGCTTGTCACAGGTAAAAATGAAGTAACTATAGAAGAGAATGAAGATGATCTAAATAAGATTATAAGTGAGATAAAGAATGTTATTTCGACTTCTACTAAAGAGTCTAATAGTTTAATAGACCAAGCCACTAAAGCACTCCCACAAAGTTTTGATAGTAAGATTTATGCTAAATCTTATTTAGCGGGAGATGTTGATACTGGTGAAGTTTTGGTTTCTAAAAATAGGGCCTATCAGTATCCAATAGCTTCTATTTCTAAATTAATTACTGCTATAGTAGCTAAAGAGAATATCAAAGATAATGATTCTATTTTAATTACACAGTCTGCCATAAATACAGAAGGAACTTCTGGATACTTAAAGAGAGGAGAAAGGGTTTTAGCTTCAGATTTGTACTATCCATTACTATTATCTTCATCTAATGACGCCGCGGAAGCTTTTGCTGAAAATTACGGAAGAGCGGAATTTATTAAGTTAATGAATAAGAAGGCTTTTGATATTGGTTTGTGGCATACTTCTTTCGCAGATCCTTCTGGTCTTTCTCCTAAAAATGTATCTACAGTAGATGACTTATTTGATTTAATAAAATGGCTTGAGAAATATCATCCGGAGATTCTGGATATAACTAAAGAGTTAACTAAGAAGACTAAGACACATACTTGGACAAATTCAAATAGATTCCTTAATATAGCCTCATTCCAAGGTGGAAAGAACGGCTTTACTGATGAAGCTAATAGAACAGCCACTGTCATATTTGAACTTAAGGACTTATATGGTAATAAGAGAAGGATAAATATAGCGCTTTTATACAGTCCTAATCGTAATAGGGATGTGGCTTATATTTTAGAGTATTTAAA
>CAYVEL010000019.1:2466-11658 GCA_964450345.1 uncultured Candidatus Saccharibacteria bacterium
TTTTATACAGTCCTAATCGTAATAGGGATGTGGCTTATATTTTAGAGTATTTAAAGCAGTATTACGGACTTACTCAGAAATAAGATGGATAAAGATTTAATAAAGAAAAATAAAAACAAGATAAAGAATTTTTGGCTTGATCTACCTAAGCCTATTATTGCTTTGGCACCAATGGCTGATGTTACAGATGAGCCTTTTAGAAAAATAATTGCTAAATACAGTAAGATGGGAAAAAAGGTCGGAAAGATAAATGGGGAGAAAGTCTTCGGTGGGCCTTCTGTATTTTGGACCGAATTCGTATCTGCTGACGGTCTAGCTTCACGTGGCCGTGAGAAGTTAATGAATATTTTAGATTATTCTAGAAGTGAGAGACCGATAGTTGCTCAGATTTTTAGTTCTAATCCAGAGAATATTGCTAAAGCTGTTGAGCTTGTCGAGAAACTCGGTTTCGCTGGGGTGGATATTAACATGGGTTGTCCTGATAAGAGTATAGAGAAGCAGGGTGCTGGAGCTGCGCATATTAAGAATCAGGATAGAGCTATAGAGGTAATTCGTTCTGCTAAGGGTGCTGCTAAGAAAATTCCAGTATCTGTTAAGACGCGTATTGGATATAATTCTCCTGATTTTGGATGGATTGAAAAAGTATTAAATGAGAAAGTAGCTGTGCTTACCATTCATGCTCGTACTAGAAAAGAAATGTCGCTTGTTCCTGCTAATTGGGAATATGTTAAGAAAGTGGTGGAGATGAGAAATAGAATTTCTCCAGAGACTTTAATCTTAGGTAATGGTGATGTTAGAAACTTAACTGAAGCTAAAGCTCGAGTACTCGAGACTGGCGCCGATGGGGTAATGATAGGTAGAGGAATTTTCGGAAATCCGTGGTTATTTAATCCAATGAATCCTGAAGTTACTGTTAGAGAAAAGTTAGAGGTTCTCGCAGAACATTCTAAATACTTTGAGAAAAAACTAAAAGATATTAAGAGTTTTGCTGTTATGAAAAAGCATTTCAAGGCATATGTTTCTGGCTGGAATGGTGCTAAGGAATTAAGGATAAAACTGATGGAACAAGATGATTCTAAGGGGGTAAGTGCAGTTATAAAAGACTATTTAAAGAATACCGAGAAAAGCATTCTCGATTCTGTTATACTAAATTAATGAATGAAACTGTTTTATATAGAAAATATCGCCCAAGTACCTGGAAAGAAGTTCTAGATCAGGAACATATCGTTAAAGTTCTAGAGGGTTCTATTAAGCTAGATAGAGTATCTCACGCATATTTATTCGCAGGAGGTCGTGGTACTGGTAAGACTAGCTTAGCTAGATTGTTCGCAAGAGAGCTCGGAACCGCTGACGAGGATATATATGAAATGGATGCCGCTTCTAATAGAGGAGTAGATGATATTCGTGAAGTTAGAGATTCTGTAATGGTTTCTCCATTTAAATCTAAGTACAAGGTATACATTATAGATGAGGTTCATATGCTAACTGATGTGGCTTTTAATGCTCTTCTTAAGACTCTAGAAGAACCACCTAAACATGTTATCTTCATATTAGCTACTACTGAACCTGAAGCTCTGCCAGATACTATTGTTTCTAGATGTCAGGTATTTAATCTAAAGAAGCCTTCTAGAGAAGCTCTTAGATTACTTGTGGAAAGTATTTCTAAAAAAGAAGGTTTTGTTATTGAGACTGGTGTATCTGAACTTATCGCTGGACTAGGGGATGGTTCTTTTAGAGATACTCTAAGCTTCTTACAGAAAACATTAAGTTTCTCTAAAGATAAAAAAATTTCACTTAAAGAAGTTGAAGAAGTTTCTGGTGCTCCTAGGGCAGAAATTATAAGAAAATTTATTAAATCTTTATCATTAAAAGATAAAGAGTCTGCTTTAGAGATTGTTAATAGTTTTGAAAATGGAGGTCAGGATTCAGGATTGTTTATTGATCAGGTTTTAGATAGAGCTCGTGATATTCTGCTTTGTTTAAATAGCTCTAAGGCGAAAGAGACTCTAAAAGAAAAATTATCTAAAGAAGATTTTGATTTAGTCTCAAATTCAGGAATGGAGAATAAAGATGTGATTAGATTAATAACAGAATTTATCGGTTTGAAAGAAAAAATTAAGAGAAATTCACGACCATTTACACAAATAGAATTGTCTGTTATTTCGATTTTAATTTGAAAATAAAAGGTGGTTTTAGGTGTAATAAATATATGTGGATTATATGACTGTTATGCCTTATAATTTACTGTGTAAAGTAATTAAAAATAAAATTTAAGTTAAAAAATAATGAAGAATCCTAGCATTTTAAATAAGATATTAGCAGGCGCAGTATTAGTATTAGTACTCGCTCTTATTACCATGGGTATAATATCTTCTAAGAAAACTAATGAAGTCGCGAAAGAAGAGGGTGCTTTAACTGAACCAAATAATGGTGGCAATTCAGACGTGGCTTCAAATGTTAACACAGAGGTAAATACTCCAGTGTCGAGTCCAGTTTCAAGTCCTAAGTCTACTCCAGTGGCTCCTATCAATACTCCAGTAAAGACAACTCCAAAGGCTACTGTTACACCTATACATAGCCCTGTTGTTGTTTCGACTCCTACACCTGTAGTATCCCAAACATATAAGTATAAAGATGGTACATATTCTGTAACTTCTTCTTATTGGACACCAGCAGGAAATCAGGATATAGCAGTAAGAGTTACACTTAAGAATGATGTTGTTACTGATACTTCTATTACAGATAAGACAGATGACAATGAGTCTTCAAGATATGTAAGTAGATTTACTAATTCATATTCTCAGTATGTAATAGGTAAGAGTATTGCTGGTCTATCTATTAGTAAGGTAGCTGGTGCGTCTCTAACTACAAAGGGATTTAATGATGCCCTAAAGACAATTCGTACAGAAGCTACTATTTAGTCAGGACTGCTACAGAGTTTTAAATTTAATCTAAATCTGATTTAAAGCGATTCTGTATTTAATAATCAATTTCCAATGAATAAAAAATTAACTTTTGAAGCGATTGGTACTCATTGGGAAATTGATTTGGTCTTTAGCTCGCCTGAAATTGCAGAGCAAAAATTTTCTATTATTTCAGAAAAGATTAAGAGTAGAATTGCTGAATTTGATAAAGTCTATTCTAGATTCAGGAAAGATTCTCTAGTGGCGGATATTAATAAGAAAGCGGGAATTTATTCTTTTCCAGAAGACTCGAAAAGGCTTTTTGAGAATTATCGTGATATTTATGAAGCGACTAATGGTCTAGTAACTCCGCTTATCGGAGCGCTCCTTAATGCTACTGGTTATGACGACGAATATTCTTTTAAGGAGAAGTTCTCAAGTAAAACTGAATTAATTGAGAAGATAAAGATTCCTAAGTGGAAGGAAATAATTCAGTTTAATTATCCTAATCTAATAGTAGATAAACCTGTGCTTCTAGATTTCGGTGCTGGTGGTAAGGGTTATATTATTGATCTAGTAGGAGAGCTTCTAGAGAAAGAAGGAATCAAGAATTATACAATAGATGCTGGTGGAGATATTCGTTTTAGAGGTGGAGAAAATAATGAAAAAAACAAATTAAAAATCGGCCTAGAAAATCCTAATAACTTTAGTGAAGTAATCGGATACGCGGAGATAACAGATGAGAGCTTATGCGCTTCTGCCTCTAGTCGTAGAAAGTGGGGAGAGTATAATCATGTTCTTAATCCAGAAACTTTAGAATCGGAAAAAGAAGTTATAGCTACATGGGTTATAGCATCTAATACTATTCAGGCTGATTTATTGGCCACTGCACTTTTCTTCATACCTGCGGATAAATTATTAAAGAGGTATAATTTTAAGCATGTAGTACTTCATTCTGATGGTAGAGCAGAAATATCTAGTGATTTTCCCGGGGAAGTATTTAAAAAGTAATTAGCGGTAAATTAATAATAATTGTTTGGTTTCTAAAGGAAAATTATAATTAAAAAATATGAAATATATAGATAATCTTTTAAATAAATACACGATGTATAAAGTGGTCCTCTACGGATTATCTATTTTATCAGTGCTCGCAATAATATTTGGGTTTTCTGGAATTATAGATTTTTCTGGAACTTCTCTACTAGTATCGTTTGTTCTGATAATGTTCACTACTTATGTGATTAATAAGCTTTTCTCAATAGTATTTAGTGCTCCATCTAATCCAGAATCGACTGTTATTACTGCTTTAATATTATTCTTAATTCTAATTCCTGCAGATAATTCTCTGGATTATTGGTATTTGGCTTTGGCTTCGTTTATTGCTATCGCCTCAAAATATTTAATAGCTGTTAGAAAGAGACATATATTTAATCCTGTAGCTATTAGCTTGCTCGTTATGGATTTAATCGGTGCCGGGGTATCTCTATGGTGGATTAATTCTCCTGTTACTATTGTCGCTATATTAGTAGTAGGTCTTTTAATTGTTAGAAAAATAAAGCGCTTTAATATTTTCTTATCTTTCCTAATTACGGGATTAGCGGTTACTTTCATTTCAGCTTTAGTTCAAGGTCAAAGTGATTTATTCGCTTTTATATATAGTCACTTAGTATCAGGTCCCGCAATATTCTTCGGTACTATCATGGTTACAGAACCATTAACTACACCAGAGAGAAAATCACAGCAGACTATATACGGAATATTGGTCGGTGTCATAGCTTCTCTAGGAGTTCATGTTTGGGGAATAAGTACTACACCAGAATTCGCTCTAGTTTTAGCTAATATTTATTCTTTTGCAGTTAGTACAAAGAGAAAGTTTATTCTAACGCTTAAGGAAAAGATGGAGATCAGTCCAAATGTTTTTGACTTTAAATTCGCTTCAGACGCTCCTGTTAACTTCAGTGCTGGACAGTACATGGAATGGACTTTAGACCACGATAAAGCCGATTTAAGAGGTATTAGAAGGTATTTTACTATTGCATCTAGACCAAATACTTCAGAAGTTCATCTAGGTATCAGGGTTAGTCCACAGAATGGTAGCAGCTTTAAGAATGCTTTAGTAAATATGAGTGAAGGCGATACTATGACCGCTGGTAATATTTACGGTGAATTTATTTTACCTAAAGATTTTAGTAGAAAATTAGTATTTATTGCAGGTGGAATCGGCATTACACCTTTCGTAAGTATGCTTGAAGATTTAGCTGTGAAGGGCGAGAGAAGAGATATCGTGCTTCTGTATTGTGCTGGTACTGAAAATGATTTTTCTTATAGAGAAGATTTTGATGCTATTGCTCTTAGAGTTGGACTAAAGTCTGTGTATATTCCTACGATAAAGAATGGTCCAATTACCGAAGATTTAATTAAAAAAGAAATACCCGATTATGTCGCTCGTGATTATTACATTTCAGGTCCACATGGAATGGTAGAGAATTATAAGGGTTTATTAAAGAAGATTGGGGTCGGGAAGGGGCAGGTGCATACAGATTATTTCCCAGGATTTTAAGTTCGAGATTTAGTGTGTGATAGTCTAAAAATATTAAATTTAAATAAAAACAAGCCGGCTTTAATATATTAAGGTCGGCTTGTTTTTAGGTCTCAAAAAAGTTAGTATATCCATACGTTACATAACATTGCGGGATCGTCTAATGGTAGGACATGGGCCTTTGAAGCCTAGTATCTTGGTTCGAATCCAAGTCCCGCAGCAAAATTTTAAGCGTAAAATTTGCGTCGGGAATAGCTTTTTTAAGAGGTATTTATGAAAATAATTTTTATAATCTATTTTATTTATTGTTTTAGTTTTATTATTTACACAATCTTTAGAAAAACGATATAATAAAAATCAATATGGAAAAACGACCTTCTTTTGAAAGAATAATAGGTGGTTCAGATGAACAGAAAAATCATATAATAAAACAAGCCGAAGAAGCTTCATTCAAAACAGGAAAAGAGCTTTTTGGAGAACAGCTTGTTGAACCTACAGAAGAAGAAAAAGAATCTATTGAAAAAGCATGTAATTATGCTAATCAGATTGCAGTTTATTATGGATCTTTAAGACAATTTAATTTAGATAGAATTTTTCTTCTTAGACCTGGTGGGGTTGAAAAATCAACAGAAGGTGAGGTTAGAACGGGGGTATGTAATAGGTTTGAACAATCTATTGCGATTGATAGACGAACTTCTAATGCTTTGTTAGCATCATGTGTTGTTCATGAGATGTTTCATATGGATTCTTATTCTTCTGCTCAAGTAATAGAAAGTGATTTAGACTCATTAACTAATAAAACTAGAAGTAAGCCATATCGAGGTGGTATTTCAATGAGAAGTAGGGAAAATGACGATAAATATTTTGGCCTTGCTGAAGAAGCTATTATTGCAACACTTTCAAGAAGATTTTTTGATGAGGTAATTGTTAACGATCCGTTATATAAAGAAGAAATAGAAAGAACTAGAAAAATAAAAGAATGGTTGTTTAATTTTGCTCAGAAAAGTATTCCTGAACAGGAGAGAAGAGATAAGTTTATCTCAAACATTAGGGATATTTTAATACTCCCAGAAAGCGATATGGTATACAGAATTCTATGTGAGTCAGGTTATAAAGATAATTATAAGATTGGTTTTTTTATTGGTTTTTTTGAAGATAATTTAAAGTTAGGAACTATTATGCACGAGAGGGTTGATGAGAGAGAAAAATTTAATAAAGTACTTGATAGGTTGGTAACCAACTCAAAAGGAAAGATATCTGATAGAAATCAATTATTTGATCAATTTGCCAAGGCACATTTTACGGGAAACTATTTACCTTTAGCTAGAAGTATTGAAGATTCATTGGGGAAAGGATCTTTTCGAGAAATAGCGAAGGAGTTAGGAGAAATGAGTGGTAATAATTTAAATAAATAAAATATATGATAAATAAAAAGTTAATAATCACTTTAGTATCAGCCCTCGTAATAGTAATCGTTCTAATTACAGCTTTTAATGTAATAAAATCTGATAAAAACGAATCTAATATAGGTAATAAACCCGGCACAGATATAGGGCTACCAAATAAATTAAATATTAAATCAAGCGAAGATTGTGCTAAAAATAATGGTGTTTGGTATAACAGCGTGTGCGAAATAAATTCACTTTCAAAAGAAGAGTGTTCTATAAAGGGCGGAGAATTTAATGAATGTAATTCAGCTTGTCGTCATGATCCGAAAGCAGAGGTCTGTACTATGCAATGCGTTTTGACTTGTAGTTTTAAATAAATCGAAGGAGAAAAAATAAAATTAATAAAATGACAATCACAACCCCACAACAAAAAGATAAGCCATGCGTTTACTGCACAATTCCTGAGATTAAGAATAGGGCGATTGTGGTAGAAGAATTAGTTTGGGCTTTTCCAACTAATATTCCTATTACCCCTGGACACACTTTAATATCACCAATTAGATGTCTTAAAAAACTGGAAGATCTAACAGATCCTGAAAAGATCGCTGTCCTATCTCTAGCTGAAAGAATAATGAAATCACTTCGCGATATCTATGGTGCTGAAGGATTTAATTGCGTTTGGAATCAAGAGAAATTAGCAGGCCAATCAGTACCCCATTTTCATTTGCATATTATTCCAAGAAAAGAGGGGGATACCGGACTTTTGGGATATGATCCAAGAAGTATGCTTTATAGAACAGGCGACAGAGAACCTACAAGTGAAGAGGAATTACTGAAGATTAGGGATTTGATAAAGGGGAAAATCTAAGTATTTCTTTAAATTAAAACCCACCTACGTCCGAATCGTAGGTGGGTTATTAAGTTTGTGCTTAGAGTTTTTGAGGACTCTTGTAATTTCGCGCTGTATTGTATTTCTTAGTAATTCGACTCGCGCCGAAGATTTCGGAGATGATACACAGCACTAAATTTCTGCAGGAAGCCGTAACCAGGCGCCACAATAGATGGGCGATAGAGTTACGATGTGTCGGTAGTGATGAAACGTAAAACATATTTTTAAAAGGTTCTGTGCCTTATTGATAACATATATTTGACATAAAGTCAAATATATACTATTTAATAAAAACTAATAAAAAATCGATGATTTTAGCCCGTCAGGATTGGTTTTTATGTGAATTGACATATTTCACATTCGTGGTATTTTTATATGACTATGAAATGGGTAATAGTTACAGGAACATGGCGCTTAACTAACAAAGAAGTCGAAAACGACGTTCGTTCTGCTGTAAGAAAAATATTTGAAGATGGCAATGGATTAGTTACTGGAGGTGCTACAGGTGTAGACTATTTCGCTATGGATGAGTTTCTAAAACTTGACCCTAACTGTACTAGAATGAGAACATTCATTCCTGCTAAACTCGATCACTATATAGAGGACTATAGAAAGAACTGGAAGCACAGTCCGATTAATGATACTGATATTGATAATCTTTCTTATTTACTAAATTTAATTAAAAAGAGAAACCCGAGCTCTGTTTTCGAAGTTAGAAAAAATACTGGAGACATAACTCAGGAAGATTATAACCTTCGTCATGATGAAGAAGTTACTTTTTCAGATGAGCTTTACGCATTCAGAGTGAATGACAGTACTGGAACTAGCGATACTATTAAAAAAGCTGAAGCCGCAGGTCTGCCTGTTGGTTTGTATAAAAAATATACTATAGAGGAGTAATGAAAAAAGATGCCTCTTTCCACGACTTTATTGTTTATGATTTAATGGCAAAATTGCCAGGAATTACTTCAAGGTCAATGATGGGTGGCTCTTGTATTTATTCTAATAAAGTGCCTTTCGCTATGATTATTGAAAATCAGCTTTATCTAAAAGGTAAGGGCGAGGTGGCCGAAAAGTTAGTTTCTCTAGGTTGGACGAAATTCTCTTATGAAAAATCAGATGGTAAGAAAATAAGTATGTGTTACTGGCTTGTTCCAGATGAACTTATAGATAATCAGGAGGGGTTTGAGGAAGTGATTAGTAATGTTATTAAACTTTAATTTCTGCTATGCTGTTAATTAGTGTCCAAAGTATTTACGTAAAATAAACTTTAAAAATATATGCCACCATCAATTCAAATCAAACTTTCATTTATACCAAGTCTTAAGGAGGTGGTTTTAGCTGAGCTTAAAAAATATTCTGACTTTCGTCTGATTAAACATGATAATGAGTCTATATATGTGAATCCGGCGGTTACTTTTGACATAGTTAAAAAACTTAGAAGTATTTCACGCGCTTATATAATCACAGAGG
>CAYVEL010000020.1:0-10837 GCA_964450345.1 uncultured Candidatus Saccharibacteria bacterium
ATCTCTCGGCTTTACTGATCCAGTTAGAATGATTGAAAAGCTTCCACAAATTTTAAATTTTTCTACTGAGGAAAACATTAAACCAAAAATCGAAGACTTGAAAACTCTCGGCTTTACCGATCCAGTAAAACTGATTGAAAAGAATCCAGCAATTTTAGGTTACTCTCTCGAAGAAAACATTAAACCAAAAATCGAAGATCTTAAATCACTCGGCTTTACCGATCCAGTAAAACTAATTGAAAAGTTTCCATCAATTTTAGGTTATTCCATCGAGGAAAACATTAAATCAAAAGTAGATTTTGTGCAGATGGTACTTGATACATATGGTATTAAACAATATAAGGCCCCAGAAGTATTTGAGTCTTTCCCTCCGCTTATGGGTTCAAAGAAGGTTAGATTAGAGATATTAGCTAGAGTATTTAGAGATAAAATAGAAGGTGCAGAAGAAATGTCTGCTAAAGAGCTGACTAGATTATTTATTACACCAATTGAAGACATTATTCTTTCATACATCACGATTAATGACAGAAAAATGTCTCTTTCTGAATTTGCTAAAAAAACCAGAGAAAGTAGAAAAAACAAAGATAAAGAAGGTAAAAGAAAAACAATACAAAATCTGTTAGAAAAAGACCAAACAGGAAGTGTTATATTAGGCGATCCGCTTACAAACATCATATTAAAATACTTCAGAGATTATCCACCTAAAGAAGGAGAGTTTGAGGAGGGTGTGGAAGAATCAGAAAACGAGTCAGATTAGAAAAATATTTAATGCGACTGCATAAAAATAGAAAATCCCCAGCAGGGGATTTTCGTGTTTAAAAAAATCTCTTGATTATTTCTCAGACCACCATTCAGAAACCGGAGCCTCCTTAATCATTCTTAGAATTTCTTCTTCGTCATCTGTGATTTTATAAAGTTGTGTTTCCATAGGAGAGACAGTCTTATATTTCTTAACCATATCTTCCTGAATAAATTCTTCCATCTTCTTCCAGAATTCTGTTCCGACTAAGATGATCGGAGCATGTGGAATTTTTCCTGTTTGAACCATAGTAATAACGCTGAATAATTCATCTAGTGTACCGAATCCTCCAGGGAAGAATAACCATGCTTCAGCTGCGAATGTCATAGCTGTTTTTCTGGTAGAGAAATGTTTGAATGGAACTTCTACGGTAACTCCTGGGTTTGTCTTTTGTTCATGTGGAAGTTTAATGGTAAATCCTAGAACATTTCCGTTACCCTCTTTTCCTCCGAGACTTGCTGCTTCCATAATTCCAGGACCACCACCAGTTACGATTCCATAACCTAGCTCAGATACTATTCTCTTACTTAAATCTTTTGCTAGTAAATAATATGGACTATCTGGAGATAATCTAGCTGAACCGAATATAGTTACTGTCTTAGGGTATTTTTCGATAACTTTAAAACCTTCTTCTAGTTCATCGTAAATTCCTTTCAGTGTATTATGTTGATCTAAATATATTTCTTTTTTACTCATTTTTTCTATTTATTAATAGACATTACTCAAAGTATATCATATATTTAATGCACAATGTTTGAGATAAAGGCTAGAATTAAAGGTAAATTAGGTCGTGCAGGAATACTAAAAACTCCTCACGGTATTATCGAGACACCAGCTTTTGTGCCGGTGGCTACTAAGGCTACAGTGAAAGCACTTACGCCAGAAATGATTAAAGATTTACACGCTGATGTGATTCTGGCTAATGCATATCATTTATATTTAGAACCAAATGATGAGATTGTAGCTAAAGCAGGTGGCTTTGCTAAATTCATGAATTGGGTAGGACCTACTATGACTGATTCTGGTGGATTTCAGGTTTTTTCACTCGGTGCTAATTTCGGAGAGAAAGTTAATAAAATGGGAGATGTTAAAAAGCACGGAAAAGGAGATATTAATAATGGTCATGAAAAATTCGCTAAGGTGGACGAGGAGGGTGTGGATTTTAAATCTGTATTAGACGGAACAGATCATCGTTTTACTCCAGAGAAGTCTATGAGTATTCAGCATAATCTCGGTGCAGATATTATTTTTGCTTTTGACGAGTGTGCTTCACCTACTGCTCCTTATGAATATCAGAGACTTGCTATGGAGAGAACTCACAGATGGGCAGAGAGAAGTTTGGCGGAACATAAGAGATTGGGACTTGGTGCAGCAGGTACTCAGCAAATGCTTTTCGGAATAGTTCAGGGCGGACGTTATGAAGATCTTAGAAAAGAAAGTGCACAAGCTATTTCGGCTATGGATTTCGACGGTTTCGGAATCGGTGGGTCTTTCGATAAGAGCGATATGGGAACTGCTGTGGCTTGGGTAAATAGTTCTCTCCCAGAAAATAAACCTAGACATCTTCTAGGTATTGGAGAGCCTGATGATTTGATTGAAGGTATTGAGAATGGTGCTGACACTTTCGACTGCGTTAGTCCTACTAGAATGGGAAGAAATGGCGCGCTATTAGTTAAGAAAATAACTTCTGAGACAGGGAGATTAAATATTAATAATGCTCCTTTTAAAACAGATTTTTCTCCAATAGAAAAAGATTGTGATTGTTATACCTGTAAAAATTACACCAGAGCTTATCTGTCACACTTATTCAGAGCGAATGAAATGCTGGCAGGAACTCTCGCTTCTATTCATAATTTAAGATTCTTAATTCGTTTAGCAAAAGAAGCCAGACAAGCCATCATCGACGGAACATTTGAGGAGTTTAAGAAAAACTATAAATAATATTTTATTTTTAGTTTAGATTTTTATTGGATTAAATTCCGGAAATTTAGCGAGCAATTCTTCTATTTGTTTCTGATTTAGTAGGCCAGCATGAGCACCAATATTCTGTGATACTGACATGGCATTAACTGAGGCCCATTTTAGAGCTGTTGGTATATCTTTATTTAAAATAAGTGCGCTTAATAGGGTAGAAGTAAAAGCATCTCCACATCCAGTTCTATCTAGTGGAGGATTGGTATCTGGAAATGCGGGACAGAAATATCCTTCGCTACCATTAAAAATATATGAACCTTTAGGACCATTAGTTATTAGAACTATTTCTGAGCCAAGATTTTTTAATCCTACTAGGAGAGTCTTCATGTCCTGTTCACCTGTTAATCCTAGGATAGTAGTAGCCTCTTCTTTATTTACTGATACCAGCTTTGCTCTCTGATATATATGAATATTTTTTTCTAAGCCTTCTCTAATATCTGCGGTACCTGGCTGGTATAGAAGATTAACTTTTGGATTCGATTCTATATATTTTGATATTTCATTTCTGTAATTTTCAGCATTGCTTCCGATAGAGCTCAAATAAATCCATTTAGGATTATATTTAATCTTTGGCAAAATCTGTTCATGATCATTGTGCTTAACTAGAATAGTTCTTTCGCTTTCATACCATAGTACATAGTGATAGCTTGTATGAATATCTTTATTTCTAGCTACATAACTTTTATCTACCTTATTTTTCTTTAGTACGTTTATGCAGTTCTTTCCCTTAAGGTCTTTTCCTATTTCTGTAATAACTGATGTTTTTAAACTTAATCTAGCACCAGATATCGCCGCATTAGATGCATTACCTGTAGCATATACCTCTGTAGCACTCTCGTACGGAATCTTGCTGGCGAATTTCATACATAGTTCAGCACTAGAATTATTCATTGTGCAGTGAACATTGGTATCTTTAAGTCTAATGAAACAGTCTACTGACATGTTTCCTATAGCTAGAATATCTAGATTTTTCATCTTTTTATTTTAACACAAAACTTTACATTTCAATGGTACTACATGTTAGAATAACCATATGAATAAGATTCCTACTTTAAGAGAGCTAGTTAATGATGCTAAAGCAAAGAAGCTTGGTATCGGACATTTTAATGTTTCTACACTCGGAATGCTCGAGGGTGTGGTAAGAGCGGCGGTGGCTAATAAAGCTCCTGTCATTATTGGTGCATCAGAAGGAGAAAGGGATTTCATTGGAATTCCTGAAATAGTTGGTCTCGTAAAGATTTTAAGAGAAAAACATAATCATCCAATTTATCTTAATGCTGATCATACTTATTCATTTGAGAGAGTTAAGGAAGCAGTAGACGCAGGTTTTGATTCTGTTATCTATGATGGAGCAAAACTTTCTATTGAAGAAAACACCATAAATACTAAAAAGTGCGCAGACTACATAAAACAATTTAATAAGATTAATGGTACAGATGTGCTTTTCGAAGCAGAACTTGGATATATTGGTCAGTCATCTAAAGTTATGGAATCACTTCCTGATGATGTGAAATTGAGTGCTGAATTTTTAACTAAACCAGAAGATGCTTTGAAGTTCGTTAAAGATACGGGTATAGATTTATTTGCTCCAGCAGTGGGTAATATTCATGGAATGCTTAAAGGCGGTCATGATCCAGAGTTGAATATTGATAGAGTTAGAGAGATCAGTGAGGCTACAAATATCCCTCTAGTTCTTCATGGTGGCTCAGGTAATTCAGAAAATGATTTTAAAGGAGCTATTAAAAATGGCTGTGCAATAGTTCATGTGTCTACAGAGCTTAGAGTGGCTTACAGAATGGGTCTTATGAATAGTCTTTCAGCTGATTCTTCAGAAGTGGCACCATACAGATATATTCGTGCTGCGATTAAAGCTGTAGAGATGGTGGTGGATAGTAAGATAAAATTATTCGGTTATAGAATGGAATAGTTTTGTGATTTTTGATTATATAAATTTCTAATAAATTAATTTAAAGTTTAAATAAAATGAGTAAAAGAATATTCGTAACCAGACAGATTCCAGAAAATGGTATTAAAAAACTTCAGGATAAAGGATATGAAGTTGATGTAAGATCAAAAAATTATCCTATCTCTAAAAAAGAATTAATTAAGACTATTAAGAAAGGTAAGTATGACGCTGTTCTTTCTCTTCTTACAGATACCGTAGACGCGGAAGTTATGGACGCTTCCGCTACTGTTAAGATTTTTGCTAATTATGCAGTTGGTTTCAATAATTTTGATATAGAGGCTTCTAAATCTAGAGGTATAACTTTAACCAATACTCCAGGAGGAAGTACTGAGAGAGTGGCTGAGCACACCATGTCACTTCTTCTTGCTTTAGCATGTAGAATTGCCGAATCAGATTCTTTTGTAAGAAAGGGTAAATACACTGGATGGGATCCAATGATATTTTGGGGTACAGAAATTACCGGCAAGACACTCGGAATTGTAGGAGCAGGAAGAATTGGAACTAGAGTAGCTGAGATGGCTAAGAAGGGTTTCAATATGAATATTGTTTATGCTGATCTAGTTAGGAATGAAAGAATAGAAAATGAGCTTGGTGCAAAATTCGTTCCAGCACTTCATGCATTACTTGCAGAATCTGATTATGTATCACTACATGTGCCTTTAACTCCAGAAACTACACATATGATTGGAGAGAGTGAATTACTTGCCATGAAAGATGATGCTGTCTTAATTAATACTGCTAGAGGTCCTGTGATAGATGAAGTAGCTCTAGTAGATTTTCTTAAGAAAGGTAAGATTGCTGGCGCTGGTCTAGATGTGTTTGAATTCGAACCTAAGCTAGCTAAAGGTCTAAATAAGCTACCGAATGTTATTTTAACCCCTCATATCGCTTCTGCTACAGAATCTGCAAGATGTGACATGTCAGCTATGGCTGCGGACAATATAATAGCCTTTTTTGAAGGAAAGGTGCCACCAAACAAGGTTAATTAGACTAAAACTATTGATTTTTATATTTAGTTAATGTATACTCCTGCGGTATGACTTATACACTAAAAATCGAGAAAAGAGAGGCTAAGGAGAAGCCAGAGACTCTCAGAAAGGCGGGTTTAACACCAGCTATTATGTACGGTCCAAAATTTAAGTCGACCGCCATTAAACTAAATTCAAAAGATCTAGAAAAGGTTTTCAAGAAGACCGGTGAATCTACTGTTATTGAACTTACAGGTATCGGAGAGACAGAAGACGTTCTAATTTACGATGTAGACCTAGACCCAGTTACAGATGTTATCAGACACGTAGACTTTTACGTTATCGAAAAGGGTAAGAAGGTTAAGGTTAAGACTCCTCTAGTATTCGAAGGTGTTGCACCAGCAGTAAAAGATAAGGGTGGTATTCTAGTTAAGGTACTACGTGAAATCGAAATCGAAGCAGGTGTTAAGGATCTTCCAAGCGAGATTAAGGTAGACATTTCAGCGCTTACAGAATTAAACAGTCACATTGCAGCTAAGGATCTAGTACTTCCAAAGGGTGTAGAACTTATTGCTAAGCCAGAAGAAGTAGTTGCTTCTATCGCAGTAGCTAAGGAAGAACCAGTTGAAACTACTCCAGTAGACCTATCAGCTATCGAAGTTGAAAAGAAGGGTAAGGAAGAGAAGGAAGGTGAAGAAGGAGCAGGAGATTCAGCAAAGAAATAATCTAAATAAAATCTAAATTTAAAAAACCGAGCATTGCTCGGTTTTTTAAATTTTAGTGAGACTATATGATATAATTACTCTGATGAAGAATTCAAAAAGGTTCAATTTTTTTGTTGCTAGTTTTCTGATTTTTACCATTGCTTTATCTATAAATATATCTTCTATAAATCTTGTTAATGCTGAGACCGCATCTGAAAGAGAGGCTAGACTAAAGGCAGAACTTGCTCAAATAGAGAAAGAACAAAAACAGGTAGAAAAAATCGTTACAGATACCAAAGCTCAGGGGGCATCAATCTCTCGTGATATTGCCTTACTTGATGCACAGATTAAATCAGCTCAGCTTAAAATAAAAGCGAAAAATATTATTATTGAACAACTTGGAAAAGATATTGCTTCAAAAAATAAAATCATAGGATCACTGGAGGACAGAATAGAGGAAGGTCAGAAGACATTAGCTGAGTTACTTTCTAGAATAGATCAGTATCAGAGACACAGTGAATCAGAAATATTGATGAGTAATAGTAGTTTTTCGGAGTTTCTTTTAGATGTGGATCAGTATGAACAGGTTCAAGATTCCATATATGATTTATTCGTACAGATAAGAGATGATAAGAAAGAGACGGAAGATCAGAAGACTGTGTTAGATAGTAGAAAAAATAGCGAACAGGATGCAATGGCTGAAATTCAAGCACAGAAAAGAATTGTTGAAGCAAAACAAAAAGAGAAAGATCAGTTGTTAAAATTAAATAAAAATCAGCAAACAGCATATGAACAGTTGTTGGCTCAGAAGAGAGCTAAGGCTGCGGAAATACGTGCAGCTTTATTCTCATTGCGTGACTCAGATGCTATTCCTTTCGGTAAGGCATATGAATATGCTGTAAAAGCTTCTCAGACTACAGGTATTAGACCTGCATTTCTACTCGCTATTCTTACTCAGGAATCAGCTTTAGGTAAAAACGTGGGATCATGTTATTTAGCTGATCCACAAACTGGTGCTGGAGTTTCTACTAAAACAGGAGTATCTATAGAAAAAGTTATGAGCCCTGCTAGAGATGTTACTCCGTTTATAACAATAACTAAAAACTTAGGTAGGGATCCATATAAGACTTTAGTCTCATGTCCAATTCCTTCTGCTGGAGGCTGGGGTGGTGCTATGGGTCCTGCACAGTTTATTCCTTCTACTTGGACATTATTTGAGAGTAGGATAGAAAAAGCATTGAGTGTAGCGAATGCAGATCCATGGCGTGCAGAGGATGCATTCTTGGCGTCAGCAATGTATCTGACAGACAGAGGTGCAGCAGCGGGAACATATACAGCAGAGATTAATGCTGCATGTAAATATTACACAGGTCGTTCATGTGCTGAAACTAATAGCGGATATACTTATGGTGGTCAGGTTATGATGCGTGCTCAGAATATTCAGGATAATATGATTAACTTAATTCTTAATAATTAGTTGTTTTTAGAATGTTGTAAAAGGCAGGTTTTGGTATATTTGTAGTGTTAAATAGTTAAAAAACCTTTATTTTAGGCTTAAGCCTTGCAAAAAAGCGGTTTTCCTGTTAAATTGTGCTACATGAAGAAAGATATACATCCAAAGGAATATAGACCTGTAATTTTCGTCGACAGTACAAGCGGCGTGCAGTTTCTTATTTCTTCTACTATCGCTACTAAAGAAACTGGAAAGTGGGAAGACGGTAAAGAATACCCTCTATTCAGAGTTGAAATTTCTAGCGCATCACACCCTTACTATACTGGTGAGAACACATCTATGGACTACACAGGACGTGTTGAGAAATTCAATAAGAGAGTTTCAAAAGGTACAGAAAAGAAAACTACTAAAGCTAAAGCAAGTAAATAGCTTCTCGAAAAAGAGCGTATCTCTAAAGGGCGCTCTTTTTCTTTGGTAAAAAATCTGAAATAATTAAAATAGTTGGTTTAGGAAAGAATAAAATAATAATTTATAAAAAATGGACTTATCAGAATATAAGAAAAATCATAAGACAGCATTTCTAGCTGAAATGTACGAAAAGCTCGAGAAAGACGAGAAAGAGCTTTTATCTTTGGCTAATGATCCTAGTATGGCTGATTTAGCAAAGTCTGATCTAGCTGTAATTACAGAACAGAAGGCTGGAATAATGAAACAGATCCAAGACATTATAGATTCCGACAAAGAAGAAATAGAATTTCCTAATGAATTAATTCTTGAAGTAAGAGCTGGAACAGGTGGTGAAGAGGCTGCTCTATTCGCTGAAGAGCTTTTACTTATGTATAAGAGATATGCTGAATCTATTGGTTGGGGAACTAAAATCGTAGAAGAGTCAGAAAGTCCACTTGGAGGATATAAAGAAGCATCTCTTGAAATTCGTGGTAAGGATTGTTATAGAAAATTTAAATACGAAACAGGTGTTCATAGAATTCAGCGTATTCCAGAGACTGAAAAAATGGGTAGAGTGCATACTTCTACTGCGTCTGTGGCGGTTCTTCCTATTAGAAAGAAAACAAGCGTAGAGATTAAACCTAATGATCTAGAAATGGAATTTTCTCGTGCTGGTGGTAAAGGAGGTCAAAACGTTAACAAAGTGGAGACAGCTGTGAGACTAACTCATAAACCATCAGGTATTAGCGTTCGTGTTACAGCGGAACGAAGTCAGTCAGCAAACAGAGAAAAAGCTCTAGCTATTATTACTGCAAAACTAGAAGTCTTAAAAGAGGAAGAAGAAGCAAAGAAATGGAGTTCTGCTAGAAAAGGTCAGATTGGTACAGGCGATAGATCAGAAAAGATCAGAACATACAATATTCTTCAGGATAGAGTCACAGATCACAGAATTAAACAGTCTTGGCATAATATAGATACTATATTTGCCGGTAGAATAGAGCCTGTTTTCGAAGCTATAGAGTCTTATGAGAAAACAGGTATAGCTGGAAACGATACCTCAGATGATGAGTAATTAAGGTAAAACCTGCTTAAGCTATAGTTTAGGCCATTCTAGGCTCAGAATATTTGCAAAAACAGGGTATATCTGTTAGACTAGTCCCACTAACTGAAAAGTTGAAATATATTATATGTCCACAATCATAGACCGTATGTTTAAGGCCGGAGCACATTACGGAACTCCGAAGTCCAGAAGACATCCAACAATAGCAAAATTTATTTTCGGCAAAAAAGAATCTGTCGAAATTTTAGACTTGGAAAAGACATCAGTCCTTCTAAGTAAAGCTCTAGCTTTCATTTCTGATATCGCAAAGAGTGGTAAACAGATTATTATCGTAGGTGGTAAGAGTGAGGCTCGTGATGCTGTTAAGAATGCAGGTATTACTCTTAAACTTCCTTACGTAGACGGAAGATGGTTAGGTGGTACTCTTACAAACTTCACTGAAATTAAGAGAAGAATTGAAAAGTTCACTAAACTTATTGATGATAGAAACAAGGGTACTCTAGTATCTAAATACACAAAGAAAGAAAGACTACTTATCGACAGAGAAATTGCTAATTTCGAAAGATTTTTCCATGGTATCGTAGATATGAAGGAAATGCCAAAGGCTATGCTAGTAGTTGATCCTAGAAAAGAAAAGAATGCTATTAAGGAAGCTAAGGATATGGGAATTCCAGTTATCGCTATTATGGGTGCAGATTGTAATCTTAGAGATTCTCTTTTCCCAATCGTAGGTAATGACTCTTCAAAGGCAAGTATTGAATTCTTCATGGGAGAGGTTATCAAGGCTTGGAATGAAGGTAAGTCAGCTTCTGCTACTCCTGCTTCTACTGTCGCTCCTAAAAATTAATTAATAACAAGCCGTGAAAACACGGCTTTAGTATTTAAAAATTTAAGTAAATTTAAAATTATGATCACCACAGAACAAATTAAAGATCTTCGTGACAAAACAGGAGTATCTGTAATGCAGTGTAAGAAAGCTTTAGAAGAGGCTGGAGGTGATGAAGAAAAAGCTCTTATTATTCTAAGAAAGAAGAGCGGTGATATTGCTGCTAAGAAATCTGACAGAACATTTAATGCTGGAACAGTTCAGGCTTATGTTCACGGTAACTCAAATGTCGGTGTATTAGTAGAGCTTAACTGTGAGACAGATTTCGTAGCTAGAAATCCTGAATTCGTGGCTTTAGCTAGAGACATTGCTATGCATGTTGCAGCTTCAAATCCTAAGTTCACTACTAGCGCAGAAATCGATGAGAGCGCAAAGCAGAAGGCAGCAGAAGTATTTGCTTCTGAAGTAGAAGGAAAGCCTGAAGCTATTAAGGCTAAGATTCTAGAAGGTAAACTAAGTTCTTACTTCAGCGAAATGGTTCTTATGGATCAGCCATTCATTAAGAATCCAGAAGTAACAGTTAACGGTCTTATTCAGGGAGCTACACAGAAATTCGGTGAAAAGATTCAGATTGGTCGCT
>CAYVEL010000021.1:0-10826 GCA_964450345.1 uncultured Candidatus Saccharibacteria bacterium
CTTAAGTATTTCAAAGCTTCTGCCAGCTACTGGAAATACTGATATAGATATAGGTACTCCACAAGTCCAGAGTCTCAGGGGTACTTGTAGTATGGGTATGTATTCTTTTGAAATCGAATTTAAATAATTTAATAAAAATTTAGTAAAATTTTCGCGCAGGTTTTCAGTTGCTTTTAAAGAAGTTTTTTATTAAGGTAATAGATGGCGCTGATTGTTTCAGCAAGCTATTAATACACGGCTTTGAGAGTGTAAGCACGTTGAATTAAAATGTGAGGTTGTTATGAATATACCACTGTCTAATGGACACACGATTAAGAGGGTTGTGACTGGTAACGCCTTCAAAATCTTCCTTTTGAGGATAATTTTAAATCTCGGTTTTATTAACCCAGATAAAATCACTTTCTTCACCAATACCATGGATTCGAAGAAAGCTTTGTCTTGGGGTAAACGCAATACAGGGTCATCGTTTTTGGGACGTTATTCTGTTGTTGTTTCCATCACCGGTAAGAATGATGATTTTGTTTTGATGGTTGAAAAACTCAATGGTTTACAAGATTTGGCTGGGATAGAAATTGTTCCAGTCATCTCTAAAAAAATGAATGATGCCGAGGTAGAGGGGGTTATCAATGGGGTGCGTAAAGCTAGACGTATTTCTCGGTATCCAATCATAGTTAAGCTTCCTGTGGATTGTCACGAACTGACTGTTATTGCCAGATTACTCCACGGTGTCGCTCAAGCTATTTCGATTGATGAACCCGAATCTGTTTTTGGGAACGGCTCTAGATATATGGCCGTCAGACTTCTTTCTAAGACTGGAGTTCCACCAGTAATTTCTTCTACGGTGGGAGACTATAGCTCCTTTGATATGTTCAAGAGCTCTGGTGCCAGTGCTGTTCGTGTTGGGTCTATTAATCCGTTTAGACTAATTAATTTAATAACACATCACGGATAGAAGGATAGGCTGATCTTTTCAAGCCGCCAATCTGATTGGCGGCTTTTCATTTCTGTTTTTTAAAAAAGTTTGACCATACTAAATTTGTCTGCTAATTTTTAATTAAACAAAAGAACTTTAACTTCAAAAAAGAAAAGGAGGTGAAAAATGAAACATTATATAAAAAAAGTCGAACATCTCATTGTTGTTCGAAATGGTAATTTTGGTGGACCAATTGCTGAACTAACTTCTGTTGGTCGTGCACAAATGGATTTTGTTGGCAGAACTATTGTTAAGCCTATAATTTTACGTTATTTGGAATCTGGCTTGGCTAGTATGGTATCTGTCATGTGTCCTCAGCAAAATTGTTTTGTTCAAAGTGCTGAAATTGTCTCGAATGCAATAGGTTTGTTTGACTCGAATAGTGTTAAGTCGTTTCAAACATGGCCACGTGTGGATTCTGGACTCTGTAACGAAGATGCTAATCAGAAGATTAACAGTGCTGTCATGGAGTTCGGTAATACATTCACTATTCTCGTCTTGTCGCACAGGATTGGTGAAGATTACTGTAAATATTTTATGAAGCACTACGACATAAAATCCTATAAAAATCTTGATGTTAGTAGTAGTGATCATGGTTTCGTTATTTGGGTAAATGTCAAAGAAAAACTTTTTTGCACCTTTGGGGTTCCAAATAATCATGCTGTTGCGGCTACTGTGGCAGAAAAAACGCAGGTTTGATTTTTGGATACCGCTTTCAAGCCGCCGATCTGATCGGCGGCTTTTTATATCCAGAATTACTCATTGCTAATAATGCCTTAAAACCTTACAATTATATTAAATAGGGCACTGTTTTTACTGTGCATTTATTAAATAAACATGAAAAATTTTAAAAAGTATTCTCTTATAAGTACATTTATAATAGTAGGTTTTCTATCTTTGAGCTCGTATGCAGAAGCTTCAAAATGTGAATTTAAAAGAGACTTAGAACTCGGCATAGAAGGAGAAGATGTAAGATGTCTTCAAAAATATTTAAATACTTCAGGATATACTATTGCTACTAGTGGTGTAGGTTCTTCTGGAAGAGAATCTGATCAGTTTTTAGAGCGTACACAGAGTGCTTTAATAAAATGGCAAATTGCTAATGGTATTTCTCCAGCAAAAGGATTTTTCGGTGCCATCTCTAGAACAAAATATAATAAACTAGTTAGTGATTCAGTGGGAGTTTCTACTAGTGGTAGTTCTAATACCACCACGACATCATCTATTAAGAATGTAGATGCTCTAGCAGGTATATTGTCTGCTGAACAGTTAGCTACACTTAAGAGTAAACTCGGAATTGATTCTACTAAGACTCCTATTATAAAAGATTCAGATAAATCTGATTCAGAAAGTAAATCTAGTACGAAAACAACCTCAACAACAAAAACAACAAGTTCTACAACCTCTACTCCAAATGAGAAAGCAGCTCGTCAGAAGATTACAGATGCTTTAAAGGCTATAGAAGAAGCTCAGGATGAAATAGATAATGCAGATGACAGCGAAAGTGGTGTTGATCTAGAAAAGGCAGAAAAGAAAATGGATAAAGCTAAAGATAAATTCTTTGATGCAACACAGGCATATTTTAATTCAAAGTATTCTAGTGTGAATGATTACGCAGAAGATGCAATTAGTAATGCTGATGATGCTTTTCAATCTGCTGGTGGTAAGAGTCAGAAAGAAGAGATTGGAGATTTGATTGATAAAGTAGATACAAAGATAGATAAAGCTAGAAACGAAATTGACGATGCAGATGATGATGGGGATGACGTTGATCAGGCTAGAAAAATATTAAAACAAGCTGAATCAAAAATCTCTGACGCAGAAGATGCACTTAGGGATAAGGATTATGATACAGCAGAAGAATTAGCTAATGATGCAGAAGATTTAGCTAGCGACGCAGTAGATGAGATAGGTAGTTCAAGTGGTAGTGAAAGTGATGCAGACGATGCTATTAGCGATGCTAAAGATGCTATTCGTACAGCAAAGAGTGATTTATCAGATGCAGACGAAGACGATAGTAGTTATGATGATGCTAGTGAATTTATAACAAAAGCAAAGGCAAAATTAGATAAGGCAGAGACTGCTTATGACGATGAGGATTACGAAAGGGCAGCAAGATATGCTAACGAAGCCACAGATTACGCAGAAAAGGCGAGTGATGCATTATAAATTAGGATATTGAAGCTATTGTGTATAATAAATAATCCGTATTGACAAAATACGGATTATTTATTATTATGTGGAAGTAAGAATTCTCATTGGTTTTATTGCGCCATATAGCGCCAACAAGCTAGTCTTTTTGAAGAAACTGAAGGGATCATAATCGCCTTACGTTTATTCAATTTTAAAGATTATATAAAAATATATGGAAAGTAATAATACTTCCCACCGTTCTGGTGGCGGAGGTAGAAAGTTTAGTGGTGGAAATGGTGGAAGCAGAGGAGGTTCTAGCAGAGGTGGCTATCGCTCAAATAGCGGTGGAGGTTATTCATCTGGCGGACAATCTTCTGGTGGATACAGAGGTGGAGGATCTAGAGGTGGCTACAATGGAGGTGGAGGTTTTGGCGGTGGTAGAAGAGTAGGTGGAAGCAGATTCGGCGGAAGAGCTTCAGGAGGACGTGGCGGAGGACGCGGACGTTTTCAACATAAATATATTGATGTCTCAAAGTTTATAAACAAAGTTACAATTACAGAGGAAGCTCCAGTATATGTTCCAGAACACGCTTTTACTGATTTTAAAGTAGATAAGCAGTTAGAATTCACTATTGCAAAAAGAGGTTTTACAAAACCAACTCCAATTCAAGATAGAATTATCCCTCATATTATGAAGGGGCACGATGTAGTGGGTATGGCTAATACAGGTACTGGTAAAACAGCAGCCTTTCTTATCCCACTTATCAATAAAGTTTTACTTGATAAAACTCAGAAAGTTTTAATTATCGTTCCTACAAGAGAATTAGCTATTCAGATTAATGATGAACTTAGAGCTTTCGCTCGTGGTATCAGTATTTTCTCAGCTGTTTGTGTGGGTGGTGCTAATATGGCTTTTCAGATCAGAGAACTTAAGAGATCACAGAATTTCGTAATCGGAACTCCTGGACGTCTTAAAGATCTAATGGAAAGAAAAGTAATAAGTTTCAACTCATTCAATAACCTAGTTCTAGATGAAGTAGATCGAATGCTTGATATGGGATTCGTTCAGGATATGAAGTATGTTATTAAACAAATGCCAAAAGAAAAGCAGGTGCTATTCTTCTCAGCTACTCTTCCTAGAGAAATTGAGCCATTGGTTAATGAGCTTCTAAGAAATCCTATGACTATTTCAGTTAAGACTCAGGAGACTTCAAAAAATATTGAACAAGATGTTATTAGAGTTCCAAGAGAAAGAAAACTTGAAGAATTAGCTAAACTTCTATCAAAAGCAGAATTTAGTAAGGTTCTAGTTTTCGGACAGACAAAACACGGAGTAGAAAAGATTTCTAACTCTCTAAAAGATTTAGGATTCAAGGCAGACTCAATTCATGGAAATAAAACACAGTCTAAGAGACAGAAAACATTAGCAATGTTTAAACAGGATCAGATCAAAGTATTAATCGCTACAGACGTAGCGGCTCGTGGTCTAGATATTAAAGACATTAGTCACGTTATTAACTATGATATTCCTGAAAGTCACGAAGCTTATATTCACAGAATTGGTAGAACTGGTAGAGGTGATAAGAAGGGTAAGGCTCTTACTTTCATCGATTAATTAGTTTTAAAACAATTGATTCAAAAGGCGACACCGTAAGGTGTCGCCTTTTGGTTTTTATTGATAAAATTAAAAGTGAAAGAAAATTAAATAAGTGGTGTATTATACATAGGTGGAATACGATCAAGAGCTAAAACTAAAGAGTGATGCAGAAATCGTAAAACTCGTATCTAATGATAGGAATGCCTTTTTGCTATTGGTTAATAAATATCAGGCTCCAATATTAAGATATCTATCCAGAATAGGTATAAGAGAATCAGATGATAGAGATGACGTGCTCCAGAATACTTTCATTAAAGCTTATGTAAATATTAACAGTTACGACACTAGTTTACCTTTTAACTCTTGGATTTACAGAATTGCCCACAATGAGGCTATTAACCATATTCGTTCCAGAAAGAGATTCTCTAACAGTGTTTCTATTGAAATAGATGAAGAAGATTTTCCAGCTTTAGAGAAAATCATTTTCGAAAATGATTCCATGGAGGAGACTAATCAAAGTATTAATGCTGAACACTTAAAGAAGGCTATTAATAAACTAGATTCAAAGTATAAAGATGTTTTGGTGCTCAGGTACTTTGAAGAAAGAGACTATGATGATATTTCCCACATTCTAGAAATTCCTTCAGGATCGGTAGCGACTCTAATACATAGAGCAAAAAAGATTTTAAAAGATGAATTGAAACATCTAAAATAATTCAAAATAAGATTTAAATAAAAATGACTGAAAATATAAACGAACAAAAGAATAGTGATTTAGGTAATAAGCTTTTAGAACATATTAAGAAAAATGATTTATCTCCTAAACCTAAGTGGCATTATATACTGAAGAACGAAGTCTTCTGGGGGCTTGGTGTTTTGTCTATGATTATTGGCGGTCTAGCATTTTCTACTATTATTTTTACGGTAGCTAATGCGGATATTGAGACTATCGGTTTTGCTGGTTTTAATATTTTCATTTTCTTTTTAAATTGGACACCATTTTTATGGTTGATCCTTTTCGTTGCGTTTATAGTTGTTGGATATGAAATTATTAAAAATACGAAGAAAGGTTATAGATATCCTTTCTGGTCTATTGTGCTAGTTACGTTTTTGTTAACATTCTCAATAGGCTATGCTGTTTATGCTAATGGATATGCGAGAGTTATAGATCGAGAATTTAATGGAAGACTTCCATTTGGTGGTTCTATGGTGGATATGAAGAGAAATTTCTGGATGAATCCACATAGAGGTATGATGGCAGGTCTCGTGGAAGATTATGCGACAAGCAGTAAAATATTTATTATTAGAGACTTCAAACAGAATAAGTGGACTGTTACTATAGAAAATCTTAAGAATCCAGAAAATACTATTTTTATAGAGAATGGAGAAATGATTAAGGTTATTGGAAAGATAGAACCTGAATTTGATGGCGATTATACAGATAATAGCAATTCAGATAAGAGAAGTATTAGAGCTGATTTTATATTACCTTTTGAAATTAAGGGTGATGACGACAATGATTCAGATAATTTTTTCTTTATGATGAACGGCCGTGGTGGAGGGATGATGAGATAATTTAAATTAATAAATAATTAAAATGAACTTTATAAAAAAAATAAAAAACAGAATTAAGAATCATAAGATAATTTCTATACTAGTATTAATTATTGTAGGTTTTGGTGTGTATTACGGATTTTTCAGAACAACATCTACTACTCAAGTTAAGTCTGTTTTAGCTAAAGCCTCAGTTAACGATATTGTTAATGTTATCTCTGGTTCCGGACAAATTTATGCTAATAATCAGAGTACTCTTACTTCGTCTGTTTCTGGAAAGGTTACTTCTGTCTCAGTTATTGCGGGGAAAGAGGTTAAGAAGGGGGATATTATAGCCACTATAGATAATTCCGATGCGTTACTAGCTTTAGAGAATGCTAGGTTGGAATATAATGATTTGGTAACAATAGATCCTGATACTTTAAATAAAGCAGAGAATACTCTAGCGAATTCTAAAGCTACATTAAAAAATAGTTATTTAAGTGCTAATAAAGTTTTAGCTGAAACTAGAGTAACTATTAAAAATAATTTAACCACTATGGATGGGTTATTTGGTAATGGTGGCTTTCTAGATAAATCTGTTAATTCTATAAGTCCTGGTGCTGAAGAATATAGAAGAATTGCTGAGAATAGTTATTATGAAATAAGTGACAGTATTAATGCTCTAGATAAAGAGTTTCTAGTTGTCGGTGATTCTAGTAATGAAAGTGATACTTATAAACTTTTAGTTGATACAGAATCTGTTTTGAAGAATATGGTTGTAGCTTCTAAGAATATTAAAGATTCAGTGGATCTTATTGTAAGACTTAGTGATAATGGTTCAACAAACTATACTTCTGCTTTAAGTAGTGCAAATAATTTGAATGTAAGTGCCAACACACTATTAAATACGATCACTTCTCAGATTAATTCTATTGCATCAAATAAGAGAAATGTTACAGAATCAGAAAATTCTTTAAATGATATAAATAACGGTCCAAAGCAATCAGAAATAATTGCTAAGCAGATAACATTAAAACAGAAGCAGGATGCTTACGATGATCATTTTATCAGAGCACCATTCGATGGGGTTATTGGTAAGGTGTATGTTAATGAAGGTGATGATTTAAATTCTGGTTCATCTGTGGCTATTGTTATATCAAAAAATAATTATGCTTCCATTACCCTAAATGAGGTAGATGTAGCTAAGGTTAAGATAGGACAGAAAGCTAAGATTATTTTAGATGCTATTTCTAATAAGAAGTTCGATGCTGAGGTAAGCGAAGTCGATTTAGTTGGTGCAGTTTCTCAAGGCGTAGTTTCTTATGACGTTAAGGTTTCTATAGATAATAATGATTCTGATATTAAACCTGGAATGAGTGCTACTGCTGATATTACTTATGGTGGAAAGACTGGTATTATCACTGTGCCTAATAGTGCTATTAAGACTCAAGGTAAAACAAAGTATGTTGAGCTTGTTACTGAAAATATAACTGATAAAACCGCATTTAAGTCTGGTGTTGTTCTTACGCTTGCCACAACAAAGCAGACAGTAGAAGTGGGTGAAGCGGATGATGATAATACTGAAATAATATCAGGTCTTAAGGAGGGTGATATTGTAGTTAGTCAAAGTATAAATACTACTAGCTCTACAAAAACATCTAGTCTGTTTAACTTCGGCAGAGCTACAGGTGGCGCTCAAAGACCATAAATAACTATATGATCGAAGTAAAAGATATAACTAAAATATATAATCAAACAGAGAATCCATTTAAGGCTCTCGACGGTGTTTCTTTTGAAATTAAAGATGGTGAATTCGTGGCCATTATGGGTCCTTCTGGTTCCGGTAAATCTACTCTCATGCATATCTTGGGAGCACTCGATACACCTACTAATGGAAAATATATTCTAGATGGACATGATGTTTCTAAACTTTCAGAAGATGAACTAGCAGATATCCGTAAAAAGCAGATAGGATTCGTGTTTCAATCTTTTAATCTTCTTCCTAGAACTACTGTGTTAAGAAATGTGATGCTTCCGCTCGTGTATATGAATGTTCCAGAGAAGGAACGTCACGAGAGAGCTGTTAAGGCATTAGAGCAGGCAGGATTAGACGCTGTGCATCATAATCATCTTTCCAATCAGCTTTCAGGAGGTCAAATACAGAGGGTAGCTATTGCTAGAGCATTGGTTAATAATCCAAAAATTATTCTAGCTGATGAGCCTACAGGAAACCTTGATACTAAGACAGGAGAGATAGTACTTCACTCTTTTCAGGAATTAAATAAATTAGGCAGAACAATTGTATTAATTACACATGAGCCAGATGTTGCGATGCACGCAGATAGAATTATTCATATTCGTGATGGTCAGATAGTCGAAGATTCAGGTAAGCATATTAAGAAGATAGCAAAAAAACATGAGTTGGATTGATATTTTAAGAGAAACATTTACAGCTTTAACTGCGAATAAGGTTCGTACCGGTCTTACTATGCTCGGTATTGTGATTGGTATTAGCTCAGTTATTGTGATGGTTTCTATTGGACAAGGTGCTCAGAATACTATTGAGAATAATATTAAATCTATTGGTTCAAATCTTATTATGGTAATGCCTGGGGCTCAGAGAAGAATCGGTGGTGCAGAACTTAGTCAGGGCCGTGGCTCAGCTAAAACTTTAACTAATGATGATGCTGACGCTATTTTAGAAGCTATTTCTGATAGTGGAAATATTGCATCAGAAATATCTGCTAGGTATCAGGTGTCAGCTAATGGTAATAATTCGAATACTTCAATAGTCGGAACTGTTCCTAGTTATACATCAATTAGAAATGTAGAAATCTCTAACGGAATATTTATTACTGAACAGAATGTCGATTCATTGTCGAAGGTAGCTGTCCTTGGTCCCACTGTAGTTACTGATCTATTTGGTGAAGGTGCTGATCCTGTGGGTTCAAGCATTAGAATTAAAGGTACTGAATTTAAAGTTATAGGTGTTACGAAAGCGAAGGGTGGTACAGGATTTGGCAGTCAGGATGATATGATTTTTATCCCTCTGTCTACCGCACAGAGATTTCTAGCGGGTGATAAATATCTCTCTACTATTAGTATTCAAGTCACTGACGCTAATAATATGACAGCTGTTCAGAATCAGGTGAATTCACTTTTATTGGTTAGACATAAAATTACAGACGCTACTAAGGCCGATTTTAATATTATGAATCAAGCGGATATAGTTTCTACGGCGTCTAGTGTGACTGGAATATTTACTGTTTTACTCGCTGCGGTAGCTGGTATTTCTCTTGTAGTAGGAGGTATTGGAATAATGAATATGATGCTTACCACTGTTACAGAGAGAACTAAAGAGATTGGTTTAAGAAAAGCTATTGGAGCTAGAAATGAAGATATAAATAAGCAGTTCCTAACAGAGGCTGTAATGATTACATTTATTGGAGGAGTGGTAGGTGTGGTACTGGGGTGGGTTGTAGCATATGTTATAACCTGGACCGGCGTTATTACTACAGAAATATCCATGTATTCAGTATTTTTAGCTTTCGGTGTTTCTGCTCTAATAGGAATACTATTCGGTTATTATCCAGCCAGACGCGCTTCTAAATTAAACCCAATTCAGGCCTTAAGATACGAATAATTTAAGAGCGATTTAGATTGACAATAGTCTAAAAAATGATATAAAAGAACAGCTAATCTGAGTGGGTTAGCTGTTCTTTTTAAAATAGGACAAATGAATAAACTAAAAAACTTGTAAAACACTGGAGGGTAAGATGCAAGAAAGAATGTTCGCAATCATGTATAACATGGTTGCAAGTATACTGTCGTTGACTGGTCGGAAAATCATTTACATTTTTGTCGCTCCGACAGGGGGTGGTAAGGGTAAACAAGCCGGGTATTTAAAAGATGCCGGTGTTGCTGGAGTTGAGATGGGTGAAGAATTTCGGGCATTGCCCAAGGATCATCCATTCCAGGCTTTCTTAAGTGCTCGTGAGCCTGTTCCTGATCCGGAGGCGATTCAGTTTTTCAAAGATAAATTCAAACCGATTTCGGGGAATGCCATAACTTTTTCTGATGGTATGCCTAGGCTTATTTCACAATTCGAGGATGTGATTCCTTGGTTGAAATCGCTAGGTTTTGAACCCGTTTTTGTTTATTTGGATGTTCCAGAAAATGTTTGTGTTGAACGGATGTATGCTCGGCGAAACGAAGTTAACCGAAATGATGCTACCGACGCCTTAATTCGTAAAGGGTTGGATGTGTATCGTGAGCACACAGAGCCGGTCATACCGTTTGCCACAAGTTATGGTTTGCCGGTATTGCATATTGAGATTCAGGATGTGACCCAGCCACTGGACGTCGCTCTTCTGATAGCTCAAGATGCGTTCCGTCGGGCTTTTGAAGGACATTCTGTTACAAGTAACGCTCGTAAAGGCGAGACATCAACACAAGGTATGCTTGCTGTTTAGTTCTTAAGTTTGTCCTGCAACTGCGATGTCGATTGTTTTCGGCATCGCGGTTTTTATTTGAAAGAAAACTTCTCCTGAAGACTCTTTAGGAAATAATCTTTTTCGAATTCTCCGA
>CAYVEL010000022.1:0-3413 GCA_964450345.1 uncultured Candidatus Saccharibacteria bacterium
GACTCTACGATAAGTAATTTCATTTTCATCATTATTACTGTAAAAAAATATTTTGGCAAATTTTAAGAAAATTTTCTCATAATTTTTTATTAAATATTTTTCTGTGTTTTCTACTTCATTCTAAAAATTTCTGAATCAATTTCTTTTACTAACCCTTTCAGCATTAGAGACATTAAATTCGTGGAAATCTCATTAACGGGTAGATTAAGTTTATCTATTAATACATTCTTATTTATTACTGAGCCTATTGATTCCAGAATCATATTTTCTTCAGGGGTTAGCTCACTGGTTAGATTAATAGCATCTTCTCTCTTAACTATCTCTATATTAAGTAATTCTAGTAGCTCTGAAGCTGAATTTACTGGATATGCACCTTCTTTAATTAGTTTATTAGTGCCGATAGATAGGTCTGAGAAAATAGAGCCAGGTATAACAGCGATGTCGCGGTTATAGTCTAAAGCGTATTTAGCAGTGATGAGTGTACCAGAGCTTTCTCTAGCTTCTACTATTAATAGTATGTCAGCAATACCCGCCATTAATCTATTACGCTGGGGGAATGACCATGGTGTAGCCGAGAAATCTTCTGGATATTCGGATATTAAGGCTCCGCCCGAGTTAAGTATTCTCTCCGCTAATCCACGCCGTGATGGTGGATATATGACTTCATCACCTAATCCAGACCCAGGGAAGGCTATAACTGGAATTTTATTCTTAATTCCATGCTCTAGTGCGATACTATCTATCCCGAGAGCGAGTCCTGATACTATTATTACAGGATATCCGGCTAAACCCTCGATAATATATTCACAAACCTCTCTACCATAGCTAGTAGGAGACCTGCTTCCTATAATAGTAATGACTTTATATTTAGAAAAATCCGGTAATTCACCTCTAAAGTTTAAAGATTTAGGACGACTCGGGATATTAAGGAGTTTTTCGGGTAATTTATTAATTTTCTTAATTGGGTATTTATTCATAGAAATTAAGCCATACTTCTGTTATACTTGCCATTATAAGGAGGAAAGATAAATTTCCTATAAATTTTTATAAAATAATGTTAGACATAAAGTTCATACGAGAAAACTTAGATCTAGTAAAGATCGCAGCAAAGAAAAAGCACGTTAATTTTAATGTTGACGAGCTTGTTTCCATAGATGATAAGCGTAAAGAAATTATGTCCTCCTTGGAGAAGAAGAGAGCTGAACAGAATGCTTTTAGTCAGAAAATAGTAGAGGCTAAAACTCCAGAAGAGAAACAAACATTAATTTCACAGATGAAAGTAGTGAAGGATTCTGCTGTTACTGAGGAAGAAGAATTACAGAAAGTAATGAAAGAGTGGCAGGGTCTAATGGTTCGTGTACCTAATATTCCAGATATTTCAGTTCCAGAAGGTACAAGTGATAAAGAAAATGTAGAAGTAAGAACTTGGGGAACTATTCCTAAATTTACCTTTAAGCCGAAGACACATATAGAATTAATGGAAGCTAATAATATGGCGGACTTTGAGCGTGGTACCAAAGTAGCTGGTTTTAGAGGTTATTTCCTAAAGAATGATGGAATGCTTCTTAACTTCGCTATTTGGCAATACGCTTTAGACTTCTATTCTAAGAGAGGTTATTCTCCTATTCTCGCTCCATCTCTAGTAACTCGTGAATGTTTCGTAGGTACAGGATATCTACCACAGTCAGAAGAAGATCTATATAAGACTCAAGATAATCTTTATTTAGCTGGAACTGCAGAAGTGCCGGTTATGGGTTATTACATGGGTGAGACTATTGATAAGAAAGAATTATCTAAGAAGTTCATAGCTTTTTCTCCGTGTTTTAGAAGAGAAGCTGGAAGTCACGGTAAAGATACTAAAGGTTTGATGCGTGTTCATGAATTCTTTAAGTTTGAACAAGTAATTCTATGTGAAGCAAGTCATGAAAAGAGCGTAGAGTACCATGAAGAATTAACTAAGAATGCTGAAGAATTTCTACAGAGTTTAGGAGTTCCTCATCATACAGTAGTTAACTGTGGTGGTGACTTAGGACTTGGCCAGGTTAAGAAATACGACATAGAGTCATGGGTTCCATCTGAGAATACTTATAGAGAGACTCACTCATCATCTTATTTCCACGATTTCCAGACTAGAAGATTAAATATTAGATATAAGGACGATGAGGGTAAGATGAAATTCGTTCACTCATTAAATAACACTGCAGCCGCTACACCAAGACTACTTATCTCAGTAATTGAAAATTACCAGAACGAAGACGGTACTATTCGTGTCCCAGAAGTCCTTAAGAAATACATTGGAAAGGATCTTTTAGGAAAATAATATGTCTAGAAGGGGCTTTTATACAGAAAAAGAATTAAGAAGGAAGAGAATATGGCTCCGAATAAAAATATTATTGTCCGTTTTATTAGTCCTGCTCGGTTTTCTTGGATTAATTAAAATAATAAATTCTGAATATTTTAGAATTAGTGATTTCTCTGTTTCTAAAATTGTTTATGGTGATCCTGCAAAAATTGATTCGGTTATAAAAACATATTTAGAAGGAAAGAGTCTGTTATTAAATAATAATAGTACTTGGAAATTTAGTTCCAAAACATTAATCGGTCTGATTACAGAAGCAGAATTAAGTGTTAAGAAGGTAGATATAGAGTTCAGCACTGAAAATGGTAAGAAAGCTATAAAAGCGAATATAGAAGAGAGAACACCTATGGCTATCTGGTGCGCTGATGGACACGAGAATTGTTATTACGTAGACCAAAATGGTTTTGTCTTCGGTAAATCAGCAGATTTCGACGGGGAAGCATTTCTGGCTTTCAGAGGTGGTGACTATGGTATTTCTAAAACAATAGAATCTAAATACAGAATTCCTGAAATAATTAAACTAAAGTCAGAACTTAAGAAAATCAGAGTAATAGTAGAAGCCGTGGAATTCGATGGAGATATAGAAAATATTTCTGTGTACCACGAAAAGAATCCTACTGATAAATTCTTAATTAAAATAGATAGCAAGACAGATTTAGATAAACTTAGTAATAGATTAGCCTTAGTTATTAAGGAATATTGGATAGGCACAGTCCTCGCTCCTAAAGATGTTACTTATATAGACATGAGATTTGAGAACAATGTGGTAACTAAAATTGAGAAAAAGAAGTAAATCTGGTAAATTACTATTGTTAGCAAGTGAGTAATCGTCAAAATAAAAATCAAAATATATGTCAATGTTTAAAAATTTCTTAATGAAGCAGATGGTGAAGAAGCAGTTAAAGGGTTATTCTGAAGAACAGAAGGATCAGATCTTGAAAGTTGTAGAAAGTAATCCAGAAATCTTTGAGAAAATTGCTACTGAAATTCAGGCTAAAGTTAAGTCAGGAAAGGGCCAGATGGAAGCAAGTATCGAGGTAATGAAGAAATACCA
>CAYVEL010000022.1:3513-5728 GCA_964450345.1 uncultured Candidatus Saccharibacteria bacterium
AAACAATATTGAAAACCATACTGAGAATTCATTTGAAACCTTAGTGATGAGTATACACAGAGCCATCTTTAACGCTATTAAAGATGAGGCTCTTAATTTTAATTACAATATTTCTCAGATGGAGGTTCTTAGATATATCGCTATCAGTAAGAATCCTACTATGAAAGATATAGCCAAACATCTGGACATTAAGCCACCTAGTGTTACTACTATAGTTAATTTTTTAACAAATGACGGCCTTTTAAAAAAAGAAATAGATAAGGATGATAATAGAATAACTAGAATAGTTCCTACAGTTAAAGCGAAGAAATTATTTAAGAGAGTTAAGACTAAGAAAGTTTCAGCGATAGATAAAATGTTTTCAGTTCTAAATAATAAGGATAAAAGTGAATTAATAAGAATATTGTCTAAATTAAATAAGTAATATGATAAATAAGATTGTTAAATTTTTTGAAAAAACTAGATTAATAATATCAGCATCACTGATAATTGTTATTGCATCTGGTATTTTTATATATAAAGAAATAGGTGTAACACCTATAATTAATCTTAGTAAGAATAGTAATAATATTTCTATTGTTACTAATACATATAAAGATGGAGAGGACATTAGTCTAGCTTTTCCTAAAGGCGGCCGTATTAATGATGTTTATGTAAAAGTTGGAGATACTATAGAAAAAGGTCAGAAGTTAGCTAGTCTGGATTATATAGACGCAGAAGGAGTGCTTAATCAGGCTGAAAGTGCATTAGAGTTAGCTAAAGCTAATTACGAAAAGCTTATTAACGGTGCGACAAATCCTGATCTAGAAGTGTTGAGGGCTTCTTTAGCTAAGACTGAGTCTAATCTTATAACAGTTGAAAATACACAGAATACTTTAGTTTCTAATGCGCTACATAGTTTAATGAATTCTAGCTTAGAGGCTGTTCCAGAAAATCCAGATTTAGATTACTCTTGGCCAATAATCAGTGGATCATATAATTCTAATAAAGAAGGGGTAATTAAAATTCATCCATATTACAGTTCCGGTGGAATTAGTTTTACTGTTCAGGGATTAGCTACGGGTACTGGTATGGTTAAATCAGAAAATTCTCAACCTTTAGGTGACTCGGGATTATTTATTAAATTTCCATCAAGTTCTGTTGATTATGTTACTGATTGGATAGTTAATATTCCTAATAAAAAAGCGGCTAATTATTTAACTAATTACAATGCTTATAAATCAGCTCTAGCTACTAGAGATCAATTAATAACTTCTGCTAAAGCCGATGTTGAACAGGCTAAAGCCAATTTAAATTCAAAAATTGCATCAGCTAGATCAGAAGATATCTCTATAGCAAAAGCACAGATGGACAGCGCCGAAGGTGCTCTTAAGATTGCTCGGGGTGCATATAATAATAACTTTATATATGCTCCAGAAAGCGGAGTTATTACAGTAATAAATATTAAAAAAGGAGAGATAGCGCTTACGAATCAGAAGGCTATTGTAATGACAGTTAAGATTAAAGATTAATTTTTATGGATAATACACATACAAATAAAAACATAGAAGTAAAAGCAGAAAAAATTAGTTTATCTAAGCAGACATGGTTTAGAAATTTAATGTTCTTTACTACTTGTTTAGTTCTAGTGTTCGGCTTTGCTTACTTTAAGAGTGTTTATAAGACAGTATTTATTGAAAAATCTGTTATTAAAGCACCTCTAGTAAGTCTCTCTTCTTCAACTTCTGGAAATTTAATGGAGATATATGTAAAAGCTGGTGATACTGTTTCTGCTAATCAGCCAATTGCAAAAGTTGGTAATGAAATAGTTGTTTCAAAGCTAGACGGTATAGTTACTTCTATTAATGAACAGATTGGTCAATACTTCAGTTCTGGTGCAACTGTGGCCACAATGATTGATCCTAAAGAAGAAAAAGTAATAGGCGAAATAGACGAAGATAAAGGTTTGGTAGATATTAAAATTGGTCAGCCTGTAGCTTTTACTGTTGATGCTTTTGGTTATAAAAAGTTTTATGGCGTGGTATCTGAAATAAGTCCTATGGCTAATGACACTAGTGTTGTGTTCAGTATTTCTGATAAAAGAGAAACTAAGAAATTTAATGTAAAAGTATCTTTTGATACTAATGAGTACAATACATTAAGACAGGGTATGTCGGCTAAGATGACAGTCTATACTAGGTAATTAAATGAATAGTGCAGAAAATAAAAATTTGCG
>CAYVEL010000022.1:5828-10744 GCA_964450345.1 uncultured Candidatus Saccharibacteria bacterium
TCCTCAATGATTTTCTTTAGAATTATTCAGGCTATCGCTGGAAGTGCTGATTATCCTACGGCTATGGCTATTATTGCTGTTACTTTTAAAGAAGGTAAGGAAAGAGCACAGGCCTTGGGTATTTGGTCTTCAGCTTTCGCGGCAGCAGCGGTATTCGGACCTCTGTTAGGTGGACCTTTGATTGATAATTTCGGATGGAGATCTGTTTTTTTAATTAATATACCGATTGGAATAATTGGTATTATGATGGCTGTTCATTTTATTCACGAATCTACTTCTAGTGTTAAAGCTAAATATTTTGATTGGTGGGGCGCCTTAACTTTAGGAGTTTTCTTGTCCGCATTAGTTTTAGTTCTTGATAAAGGATTGGAATGGGGTTGGACTTCTGTAAATTCTATTTCATGTTATATATCAATGTTCCTATTTTTGATTATTTTCTTAAAAATAGAAACTACTGTTAAAGAACCGATTGTTGATTTAAAATTCTTTAAAATTCCAGCTTTCGTAAATGCTCTATTTAATAATTTCGTAGTATTCATGGGATTAATGGGAAGCGTCTTCTTAATTCCAATATTCGCACAGACATTCTTAGGATATACAGCAACAGAAACTGGATACTTGTTTATTCCAATGGCTATGATGTTGTTGCTGGCTTCGCCAATCGGTGGAGGACTTACAGGAAAAGTAAAAGCAAAATACATTATTTTCACAAGTACTCTAATAGCATCGTTTGGTATTTTTATGTTCCATATGGATGCTAGATCTACAGCATTAAATATTATTATTCCACTAATGGTGATGGCTTTTGGATTAGGTCTCGGAATGGCACAAAGAACTAATGTTGTTGCTTCTGTGGTTAATCAGCATGAAATAGGTATTGCTTCATCTATTTTAGCTTTAGTCAGAAATATTGCGGGAGCTTTCGGTATTGCTATATTCGGAACCATTCTTACTCGTTCAGCAGAAAGTAATGTACTAGAAATAAATAGTCTTAGTCATTTAAATAGTTCAGATCCAAGTGTTATAAAACAATTTATTGCTCTTATAGAATTAAAAGCACAGATAGTGGCCTATAATGAAGTATTCATTATTGCTAGTCTTATAGTATTTTCGGGTTCATTCGTAGTTTTGTTTATGAAATTAAAAAAAGAAAATACGAAAGTTCAGGTTCATGTAGAGTAAATTTAGATTATTTTTAATTTTATTAAAAAATAAAAACAAAATGCCCCACGGCCGCGTTTGGGGAACGCTGGCCGTGGGGCGGGTTTAGAAGGAGTTTTTCCAAAAAACATCTTAAATCGAATCCGACCCAAACAAGCGCCGGCAGATATTTAAGGAAGTTTGCACGTATAGCTCACTGTCTATACCATGAAAACTTGATTTGCTACATAGTTCCACCTATACAAGCATGAAAGACTATTAGCTCATGAAGGTCCTGTAGATTTTCCACATCTCTCAACGTAGATTCTTATGGACCAGCGTCTTTTATTGTCTATACTTTTTCCTACTCTAGGCTGATTCAGATTCAACACCTGTTTCAGCTAGTAACGGAACTTTCAAACAACAAAAGGGATTTCAAACCGACCGTTCAAAGCACTGAGGAACCTCACACCCGTCCCAATTCGAATGGGCCTAGATGGCGGTGCTTATCTGGTTTATCATTCATGGAAAGCTCACCAATCCCTATGTCACTTAAGACAATGTCAAGATCGGTCTCCTTATATTTAGAGCTCCATAGGATTCGCCTCGGTGCTTGGCGACCACCCTAAGCTCTTTTCACAAAGAACTATGCCGATATATTACGTAACGAATGGGTTTTTGTCAATTTTAAATTATTAATATTTTCTCATTAACTCAAGTAGCTTCCAAAACGCGCGAAAATAGGCTATATTTCTATGCATGTCACTATCAATAGGTATCGTCGGACTTCCAAACGTAGGAAAGTCGACCCTTTTTAACGCTCTTACTAAGAAGAGTGTTCTTGTTGCTAACTATCCTTTCGCTACGATTGATCCTTCTGTGGGAGTCGTACCTGTTCCAGATGATCGCCTATATAAACTCGCAGAATTTTCTAAAACTCAGAAAACAGTTCCTGCTGTAGTGGAATTCGTAGATATCGCTGGTCTCGTTAAGGGTGCTTCTGACGGAGAAGGATTAGGAAACCAATTCTTAACTAATATTCGTGAGACTGATGCTATTGCTGAAGTAGTTCGTATTTTCGAAGATGACAATATCATTCATGTTGATGGTAAGATCAATCCTCTGAAAGATATTGAGGTTATTAACCTAGAACTTATTCTCGCAGACATGCAGACTGTTACTAAGCGTCTAAGCAGTCTCGCTCGTGAAGTTAAATCTGGTAAAAAAGAGGCTGTAATAGAAAATGGTCTAGTAGAAAAATTAAAAGTAGCTTTAGAATCTGGAAAGTTAGCTTCTTCTGTTGCTGTTGATGAATTTGAAAAACCTTTCTTAAAACAGTTACACCTATTAACTTCTAAGCCATTCATGTATGTGCTTAATAAGAAGGCGGGTGGAAGAAATCTAGATGAAATAAAAGACGAGAGATGGGATGCTCTATTAAAATTCTTTACTGAAAATAATAATAAATATGTAATAGTGGATGCTGGAATTGAGCATGAACTTAAGGATATTGATGATAAAGAGAAGCAGGAACTTCGTGAAGGTCTAGGATCAAAAGACGACGGTATTAATGACTTAATCAGAAAAGGATACGAGCTTCTTAATTTAATTACTTATTTCACTACAGGTGAAAAGGAGACTCGCGCATGGACTATCGGTAGAGGTTGGACCGCTCCAGAAGCTGGAACTGCTATTCACGGTGATTTTAAAGATAAATTTATTCGTGCTGAAGTAATCGAATGGGATAAGCTAATAGAAGCTGGTTCATTCGGTACCGCTCGTGAACAAGGCTTACTACGTACAGAAGGAAAGGAATATATTGTGAAGGATGGGGATGTGATGGAGTTTAAAATCTAAAACGACGAAGTCGTGAAGATTTTAAATTCCATCACTTCGAGTGAGTCCCACTAGGACGAACGAGAGGCCGATGGAATTCAGTAATGTTTAGATATAAAAAATAGACCCGTCTGGACGTGTTCTGGCTAGGCCAGGGTGCTCAGACGGGTGTTACAACCATGGTAAACACCTGACACCAAGTCAGCTTACGGCGAACCGTAAAGAGTCGTATTTACCTACGTTTATTTTTGTAACGAGGCCTGCATAGTGAGGCGTCTCCCAAATAAAAAATATCATTTTAGACGATGAATGTCTAATAAAATTTAAGATGATTAAATCTTGAGTTTTTATATAAAAATGTGGATAAGTCAATAAAAATCAAATAATAAATTGTTATAATGTTTCTAAGTAAGGGTATTTATTAGAAAATATTAATAATTTATGATTAACAATAAAATAAAGTACGCAGGAACTTCCTTGCTCCTAGCACTTTCAATGGCGTCTATTTCATACGCCTTAAGTACAGGAGTGATTACAAATATAGGAAGTGGCCAAACCGCTACAGCAGTATCTTCTATACTGTCTTGTCCAAGCGATTATGTTTGTTTAAAAAAGTCAGATGCAGATGGTTTGTATAAAGCTTACTTAGCAGCTACTTCTGCTAGTAGTTATAATACAAAATTCGCTACATCAACATCTTTTGCTGTAGCTAATCCATCACAGAATGTTGTTTGGAAAAAGGGTTCTAAACAAGCTATCGGATGGTATTCTGGTTCAGATATGAAGGGTGATGTTAAAGCTTATTTCGTTCCAGAGGGATCTATTAGTTCGGTCGGTAAAATGACTAACTATAAGAAGTATTTAGTAATGTCATCTGTTGATATTAAGAAGGGATTCGCTCCTATTAATAATGGAAAATTCGACAGTGTTCCTTATGGTAAATACTACATTTTACTTGAATCAAGTAAATTATCTGCTGTAAGTAAGTATACTGTAGAGGTGATAAAGCATGATGATCCATTGATTACAATAACTTCTCCTGTATCTGGTACTACATTTGATAATAATGTACCTCAGCGTATTACTTGGACTGCAAACTTTGTAAAAGAAGGTAGTACAAAAGACGATCCTCTTTATAAAGATATAAGATTCGTACCTACATACGGTATAGATTATATCCAAAACGATATTTCAGGTTATAACCTAAGTGCGGCTGATAAAAGGATATTATTCAATCTATCTCAGGACGATAAGAATATTCTTGGTGCAATGTCATCTAATAAGCTAGATGAATTAGATGCTACAAATATAAGTGGAGTTAAGGGTCTATCTGATTCTGGAAAAACAGCTCTAGCTGGACTTTCTGTTGATGGATATGCTGCATTGAAGACAATAGATTTCTTAAATGCTAGCGAAATGACAAAAGATTTTACTCTAACTAAAACTAAGGGGGTAAGTACAGGAAGTAATTCAAACACAGCTGTTACTGCTGGTGGCGTCGGAACTGGAGCTGTTATTGGTGGACCTGTAGGAACAGCGGTAAGTATTCTTTCTTCAGCCGGAGTATTTAATAGTTTATTTGGTGATGATAAGCCAGAAACTGTTAAGGCGACTGTTTATATAGTTGATTCAGCAGGTGTTGAAACAAAATTAAAGACTACTTATATAGAAGCAGCTAAGACAAAAATATCTCTTAAGGATGTTAAGGCTGGACAGTATAAGCTTAAGATTGTTGCTAAGTTGAAGAATACAACAGTTCAAGCTACAAGCAATTCGTTTACAGTTAGAGCAGTTAAGTAATATTCAATTTAATCAAAAAATAAAAACGCTCATGATATGAGCGTTTTTATTTTTTGACAATTTTAAATAATAAATGTATTTTAACTATGAACTCTTGGGAAAGGAAAAACGTTTGAATAAAATCATAGTTGGTCTTGAAG
>CAYVEL010000023.1:0-6669 GCA_964450345.1 uncultured Candidatus Saccharibacteria bacterium
AAAAAGCCCCTTTTCTTGAGACTCTTTGACAATCTCAAGAAAAGGGGCTTTTTGTTTTAGAATATTATTTCTTATCTACGAAAGATAATGCCATCTTCTGTTCCTTTGCATCGAATAGAGTGATCTTGAAGTTATAAGTCTTACCAAGCTCTAGAGCCTGCTTTAACTTTTCTTCAGAACCAAACTCTGATACATGAACTAGACCAGCAATACCTTCTTCGATAGAAGCAAGAGCACCGTGTTTGTTAAATTTAATAACTACACCTCTTACTACTTTATCCTTTCCGTATTTCTTACCAGCATCAATCCATGGGTTATCCTTAAGAGCCTTGATAGATAGTGAAATCTTTCCGTCCTTAATTTCGATAACCTTAACTTTTACTTTTTGACCTACCTTATATAGAGCACGAGGGTCTTCTACTAGTGACCAGTCAATCTCAGAAATGTGTACTAGACCTTCTAGACCATCTTCAACCTTTACGAAGATACCGAAATCTACGATACCTGTAACTGTTCCTTCTAGAGCATCACCTACACTGTACTTTTCAATCATTTCTTTCTTGTCCTTGTTTGAACTTGTACCTGTAGAGTCCTGATTCTTTTCAGAGAAGATTAGTTTAGCTTCCTTAGGATTTGCAGTAATAATATTTACAGCAATCTTCTTACCAACAAGTTTCTTTAATTCTTCTAGGATCTTATCCTTATCACCATCCTGAACTCTTGGATAATGATCAGCTTTTAGCTGAGAAGCTGGTAGGAAACCTGTGATACCCTGCCATTCTATTAATAGACCTCCCTTATTAGCTTCTAATACTGGTAGCTCAAGAATAGTCTTATTCTTAATAGCTGACTCAGCTTCGCTCCATAGAAGAGCCTGTCTTGCTTCCTTAAGAGAAAGTTCTATATAACCATCAGAGTTATTAGTATCTACAACCTTTGCAGACACAATATCACCGATATTCATCTTCTTAACTACGTCCTTAGCACTGATGTACTCACGTCCGTAGATAATACCTGTACCGAATGGCTTTAGGTCGATATAAACAGCACCTTTCTCAATTGATAAAACAGTTCCTTCAACTACATCGCTAACCTTTGGTGGAACAGGAGAGTCATTTACGATTTTTCCCATTACAGTAGTAATGTCTACTACAGGTTCAGCTACTTTTACTTTTTTAGGCATAATTTGATTCACATAAGATCCGCTTTTTACACTAATAAAATTAACTGCGGGGTTACTTATGAGTAATAATTAATAAAAGGCGTATAAAAATGCGCCCAGATAAGAATATATAACAAAACGCTAATAATGTCCATACTTTGCGTGGCTTAAAATATGATATAATTTATAGGTAAATTAAAACCATGGTTATATCATATCAAGGAGGTGAATTCATAAAGATTCAGCTAGGTGACACAGTGCTTGCTTTTAATCCTATTTCTAAAGATTCTAAGTTAAAGCCGTCTAAGTTTGGTGCAGATATTGCATTCATAACTACCAATCATCCAGACTTTAATGGAGTAGATCAGGTTACTTATGGTGAGAAGAAGCCTTTTATTCTTAATGGTCCTGGAGAGTATGAAGTCAGCGGTATTTTTATACAGGGTTTTCTAACTAGTTCTAATCACGGCGGTAATCCTCTGGTTAATACTATTTATAAAGTCGGACTAGAAGGAATGAATATTTGTTTTCTAGGAGCATTAAGTGATACTGAGGTTAAGAGTAATGTTACTGAAGCACTTGGTGATATTGATATACTATTTTGTCCTATCGGAGGTGAGGGAGTTTTAGATCCAGCTAAGGCCTATAAATTAGCAGTAGCACTTGAACCTAAGATTATAGTGCCAATGCATTATGGAGATGTCGGTATTAAGGATGCTTTAAAGATTTTTATGAAAGAATCAGGAGAGAATGTGGCTCCAGTTGATAAATTAACTATTAAGAAGAAGGACTTAGAAGGTAAAGAGGGTGATGTCTTAGTTCTTCAAGCATTAAATTAATTATATGAATTTTAAAAAATATATAGAAGATTTAAAGAATACCCCAAAACATAAAGCTAATTCTGTAGCTTTTACTGGTGCTATTATCGGTACAGCTTTAATTTTTGGAGTTTGGTATTTAACTCTTGGTCCGAGGTTAGATGCTATAGCAGATGAAGCTAATGGTAATGGAACTTCAAAAAATATTATTTCTGGACTTAAGGATAATGTTGCTAGTGCATTAGATGGATTTGATAGTATTAAAAATGAAGTTAAGAATGTTCCGAATGTTGTAGCTGGTTCAGATAATGCTATTCCTACAGTTGAGTTAGAATCAATTAAATAAATATTAAAAATTAGTATAGTAAAAAACGAGTTATTTTATGTCACACGAAGAGGAAAAGAAAGACAATAAACCAATAGAGCCTAGAAAAGGTATTGTTGATAGAAATATAGTAACAGAAATGCGCGAGTCATATTTGAACTACGCGATGTCTGTTATTACTGCTCGTGCTCTTCCTGATATTAGAGACGGACTTAAGCCTGTGCATAGAAGAATTTTGTATACTATGCATGAACTAGGTCTATCTGCCGGAGGTAAGACTAGAAAGTCAGCTAAAATTGTGGGAGACGTAACAGGTAACTATCACCCTCACGGTACTGTAGCTGTGTATGAATCTCTGGTTAAATTAGTTCAGGATTTTAACATGAGATATCCTCTCGCTATCGGTCAGGGAAACTTTGGTAACCCAGATGGTGACTCAGCTGCTGCTGACAGATATACAGAAGCAAAAATGTCTCGTATTGCTGCTGAGATGCTTCGTGATATTGATAAAAATACTGTAGATTTCGTTCCAAACTATGAAGGTACTAGAAAGGAACCTACTGTTCTTCCTAATGCTGTTCCTAATCTTCTATTAAACGGTACTCTAGGTATCGCAGTGGGTATGGCTACTAATATTCCTCCACATAACTTAGGAGAGATTATTGATGCTACTACTCATTTAGTAGATAATCCTGATGCTACTACTGAAGATTTATTAGAATTCGTTAAGGGTCCAGATTTTCCTACAGGAGCTATTCTTTATGGCCAGAAAGACCTTGCACATGCTTATGCTACAGGACGTGGAGGTGTAACAGTTCGTGGTGATGCCGAAATCATTGAAGATAAGAAGGGACAATTTTCTATAATTATCACATCTCTACCTTATAGAGTTATTCGTTCTCAATTAATGGAGCGTATTGCTGAATTAGTTCGTGAGAAGGAACTGGAAGGTATTCGTGCTCTTAGAGATGAGTCTGCTAAAGACACTAGAATTGTTATTGAACTTAAGAATGGAACACATCCAGAAAAGGTTCTTAATTTTATATATAAGCACACACAACTAGAGGATGCTTTCCACTTTAACATGGTGGCTCTAGTAGATGGGGTTCCAAAGACACTTTCTCTTAAGACTTTCATAGAAGAATTCGTAAATCACAGAATTGTTATTGTTAAGAGAAGAACTCAGTTTGATTTAGATAAGGCTTTAGATAGAGAGCATATCTTGCTTGGTTTGAAGAAGGCTCTAGATTACATAGATAGAATTATTACTCTTATTAGAGGTTCAAAGGATGCTCCTGAGGCTCATGCTAAGTTGATGAAGGAGTTTAAATTCTCTGATAGACAAGCTACTGCTATTCTAGAAATGAAACTACAGAAGCTTGCAGGACTAGAGAGAAAGAAGATTGAAGATGAATTAAATGCAGTTCAGGCATTAATTGGTGAATTGAAAGAACTACTAGGAAGTCATAAGAAGATTTTAGCTCTTATTAAGAAAGAACTTCTAGAAATAAGAGATAAATATGCTGATGAAAGAAGAACACGCATTATTAAACAGGGTGTAAAAGATATTTCTGACGAAGACTTAATACCTAATGAAGAATCAGTCCTTATATTAACTAAGGGTGGTTACATTAAGCGTACTAATCCTGATGAGTATAAGAAACAGAAGCGTGGCGGTGTAGGAGTCGTTGATCTTGATACTAAAGAAGAAGATTTCGTAACTATATTCCTAACAGCACAGACTCATGATGATCTACTATTCTTTACAGATAAGGGTAAGGCATACAAGATTAAAATGTATGAAGTTCCAGAAGGTAAGCGTGCTACAAAGGGTAAGTCAATCATGAATTTCCTATCTATAGGTTCAGATGAAAAGATTAATTCTATACTAGCCTTACCTAAGGAAGTTAAGGGACAGCCAGATCAGTCATTAATGATGATTACTAAACAGGGTGTGGGTAAGAAGGTATCTTCTAAGAGTTTTGAGGAAGTAAGAAGATCCGGACTTATTGCCATCTCATTAAATGCAGGAGATGAGCTAATTAGTGCTAACCTAGTTAAGAAATCAGATGAAATGGTACTTGTAACATCTAACGGTCAGTCTATAAGATTTAAAGAAGCTGATATCAGAGAAATGGGTAGAGCAGCTGTTGGGGTTCGTGCTATGGATCTAGATAAGAATGATTATATTATTCATGCTGATGTTGTAAGAACAGAAGATAAGAATCCTAGTCTATTTATAATAAGTGAGAATGGTTACGGTAAGAAAACTCTATTAGATGAGTACAAGACTCAGAAGAGAGGTGGTTCAGGTATTCTAACAGCTAAGGTTACCGATAAAACTGGTCCATTAATGGCGGCTAGAGTAGTTACAGAAGAAGTTGAAGAAGTTATTGCAATGTCTAAGAAGAGTCAGGTTATCAGAACTGATTTGAAAGAAATTCCAGAACTTGGAAGACAGACTCAAGGTGTCAGAATCATGAAATTAAGAGATGGGGATTCTATCGCTTCTCTCATTTGTCTTTAGGTTGTATAATTAATGCATGTTTACAGATCCACTAAGTAATCTTACTCAGTTAGGTATTGCACCTGGCATGAAAGTTGCTGACCTTGGTGCTGGTTCTGGCTTCTATTCTATAAACGCAGCTAGACTAGCTACAGGTTCTGGTCATGTATATTCTATAGATATCCAAAAAGATCTATTAGACAGACTAAAAAAAGAGGCATTAGATAAACATATAACAAATCTAGAAGTTATATGGGGTGATGTTGAAAGAATCGGTGGTACGAAAGTGAGGGATATGAGTGTTGATAGGGTAGTTATATCCAATATACTTTTTCAGCTAGAACATAAGAATGATATGTGTCTTGAAGTTAAACGTATTCTGAAACCAGACGGGAAAATATTAGTAGTGGATTGGGCTATTGGTTCGCCTATTGGTCCAGTTACTTTCGTTAATAAGTACGATGCTAGATCTTTATTCGAGAGATCCGGTTTTATTTTTGAAAAAGAAATAATGGCTGGTGATCATCATTATGGTCTTATTTTTAGAAAACAATGAGTAAATTTCAAATGATAGTTCTTGGTGTGTTCGGAGTATTTATAGTGGCAGCTATGGCTTTTCTAGCTACTTACAAAAGTTCATCATCGACTACCGAGTCTCCTACAATAACTGTTTGGGGAACTATACCCGCAAACACTTTTCAGGACTATTTAACTGAAATTAATTTAGCTACCGGATACACATACAATATTAGTTATGTTGAAAAGAATGAAAAGAATTTTATTCCAGATTTCATCGCTACTTTAGCCAGAGGACAGTCTCCAGATGCAGTGTTCGTACCATTAGACATAGCTGTTAGTCAGAGAGATAAATTCGTAACCATACCTTTTACTTCGTATCCTTTAGATACTTATAAAAATGATTTTATTCAAATAGGAGAGCAGTTAGTAACTAATGATGGTATGGTAGGTCTTCCATTCTCTATAGATCCTTTAATAATGTATTGGAATAGAGATATGTTTAATAAGGCTGGAATAGCAGATTATCCTAAGAATTGGCAAGAGGTCAGTGCTCTAATTCCTAAATTAACTGTTAAGAATTCATCATCTATTACTAAGAGTGCTATTGCTCTTGGTGAATATAGAAATATAAATAATGCAAAGGAGATACTTTCTACAATGATAATGCAGAGTGGTAATCCTATTGTATATAGAACATCTGAAGATATGGCGACATCCCTATCAGGTTCTAATGACATGAGTGATTATACGACCGCTGCTTTTAAATACTTTGCAGATTTTAGTGATCCTTCATCTGCTAACTACAGCTGGAATAGATCTCTAAAAAATTCTCAGAGCATGTTTACTTCTGGTAATCTAGCTATGTATTTAGGTTTTGCATCAGAGCTTTCTTCTATTAGAGATAAAAATCCTAGTTTAAATTTTGATATGGCTCCAGTTCCTCAGGTTAAAGACTCTAATAAAGAAACAACATTTGGTAAGTTGATGATTATTGCTTTCCCTAAGATGAGCGTTAATACTACCACTGCATTTACTGTATTGTCTGATTTTATAAGCTCAGACTTAATTTCAATATGGTCTAAAAAAGTTTATCTTCCACCTGTTAAAAGAGACTTAATAAGTGCTGGTACTAAAGATCCATACATGGCTGTATTCTATAGAGAAGCTCTTATATCTAATGCATGGCTTGATCCAAATAAATCTGCTACTGAAACAATATTTAAGAATATGATTGAGAATTACACGAGCGGAATTAAAACAGCAAATGATGTTATCAGCACAGCGGGTCTGGAAATTTCAGCTTTAATAAGTAATAATTAGTAGACATTAAATAATATGA
>CAYVEL010000023.1:6769-10198 GCA_964450345.1 uncultured Candidatus Saccharibacteria bacterium
GGTCTGGAAATTTCAGCTTTAATAAGTAATAATTAGTAGACATTAAATAATATGAAAAGGCTCTTTAAAAAAAATAAAATCTCTAAAACTGGAATATTGTCTATATTAATATTATCGTCAATATTCTTTGGTGGTATCTATGGAACAGTAATGTCTGCTACTACAGCAGCGGGTTCTTCTAATGCTAATAATCTAATAGGTATTGATGGAGCTAGTTGGAGAGGTATTTATACTTGTATAGGAGCTTCTTCGGCTAAGGCTAATAAATTTGATAATGGCTTAGAGATTTGTAGTGTTAGTAATCTAATGAATCAAATTAACTTTTTGTTAAATTTGATGTTTAAAATATTCGTTCCTATAGCTACGGTGGCTATAGTTTATGCTGGATTTAAATTAGCTATGGCTAGTCCTTCAGAAAAATCAGCTGCAAAAAAGATTTTCACAAACGTTGTTCTGGGATTTATTTTTATGGCTGGAGCATTTGCCATTATTAAGTTGATTGTTACATACATAGCAGATCCAAGTTACCTATTCTTAATTAATAAATAATATGAAAAATAAAATTAAAAATTCACTTCTATATACATTCGGAATTCTCAGTATTCTGTCTTTCGTATTGGTAGGAAGTTCATACGCTAAAATTAGTTTAGACAATACTCTAACCGGAGTAGCTTATGCAGATGCAACTCCTATTGGTGCTGGTGGAACTTCTGGAGGGATAGGTGGTACATCTGGCGGTGTTGGAGGAACTTCCGGTGGTGTTTCTGGTACAGGAAATACTTCAGCAGAATTCGCTAAATTAAAGAGTCCATTAAAGGCCGATGTTGATTTAGGTAAATTGATTAATACAGCCCTTGATTTGCTTTTGACCATAGCTTCTATTGGAGCAGTGCTTTATATAATATACATAGGTTTTGAGTATGTTATGTCTAAGGGTAATGATAAGAAGGTCTCAGAGTTACACTCAAAATTCTTGTGGGCAGCTGTAGGTATCGGAATTATTTTTAGTGCTAAATTAATAGCTTATATAATATTCTCTACAATTCAGAAGCTTCAATAAACTCTAATGAAAAATTATAGAAATAAAATAAGTATCATAGATAAGTTGGTTTTTACAGCATTGATGTCCGCATCTTTGTTTGTTCTGATTAGTTTCGATAATCCCACTTTTGCTGCAAGTGCTGATAAAACCACTTCACAGAAGGCTGCTGAAAAAGCAGGTAATTTCTTACAGTTTAAAGATTATCAAACATCTGGAAGTAATTCTGCTTCACCTAATACAAATACTACTGGAGGAGCTACAGCTGTTTCTGACGGTAATGGGCTTACATATAAGTCTTCAGCAAGTAAGAATTTAAGTGAGGTTTCTACGTTTAAGGATGTTTTATATATAGCTATTAACTATATAGACAAGGCTATGTTTATGATCGTGGGCCTGGCTATAGTAAGTATGGTTTATGGTGTCTATAAGCACTTTATTGTTAAGGGAGAGAGTCCAGATGATCGTTCAGAAGGAGGTAAGTTTGTGTTATATGGATTATTTGCAATATTTATAATGCTATCATTTTGGGGGCTTGTATCTATCCTGGTTAATTCCTTCGTTCTACCCGAATAAATATCCCCAGATTACTTTGGATTAATCATTTAATAAGTTAAAATATATAAGTAAGTTATAATTAAAAAATATGAAAACAATATATCTATCAGTAGTAAGTTTCCTATTACCAGCAGTTTCTTTTGCTCAGACATTGAACAGTAGTTCAAATAATAAGATCAGCGGAAATATAAATAACGTTGATAACATTATTAGTACAATCATCACTGGTTTCAATATCGCTATTTACGTTCTTATCTCTTTCGCAATCGTATACATTGTATGGAGCGTAGTTAAGTACTTCGTTATGGGTGAGGGTGAAGATAAGAAGGAACAGGCTTCAAAGATTGGTTGGGGTATTCTAGGTCTATTCATCATTCTATCTATCTGGGGTCTAGTAGGTATTCTAAAGAGTACATTTAAGACTACAAACACAGTAAACACAAACGACATTCCAAGCTTTAAGATTTAATAAAGTTATATATGGATGGAGTAAATAAAATATTAGATAAGATAGCAACAGAAATTATTGATCCAATAGTTTTATTACTCGCAGCTGTAGCTTTAGTGGTGTTTATATACGGAATCTGGGAGTATTACTTTAAAGACATAGATGGGGCTGATAGATCTAAAGGTGGTCAGCATATATTATGGGGTCTCGTAGGTTTCTTTATTATGATAAGCGCGTTCGGAATAATCAGAGTAATTCTTAATACGACAGGAGGAAGTGCTAGCTCAAGCGAATTCAATATAGAATATAAGTCTAGAGACAATTCTAAGTTAGATGCCATAATAAAAGCAGGATCAAATTAAAGTATAAAAATTAATAAAGAAAAAAGCGCGACCAGTAATGGTCGCGCTTTGCGTTTCGTGCCCACTCAAGATCCCTTGAGCTTGATATAAGCTTTGAAAGCATTAATGCTTTCACCCGGCGAAATCCGGATTTCGTAGAACGCACCTTTCAGTGCCTTGTCACACACCCAGCCTTTGCCGTCAGACGTGGCAGTAAGTTTAACAATGTCGAATCCATTGACTCGAACTTCAAGGTTAACCGCCTGCTGGAATGGATCCATGTGGAATGTCTCCTCTCCATCAAAGTCTGCGAGCGGAATCGCCACAGGCTTTGACCAGTCTTTTGTCAGCGTTAGTTCGCCGGATGTATAGATCCGGGGATTTTCAACGTGTGGTTGCGGAGTGTTTGATCTCGGGGAAGTGTTATGAACTTGTCCCGACGTAACCTCCGATTCTACCTTCACACGTCTGCTTTTTTTGCATGACCCTATGAGTAACCCCATGCCAATTAATACTGCAAGTAAGAATGCTGCTAATTTCATGTTTCCTTTCGTATTGTTTGAGTTTGTTTATACTGCGACGTTAGGTCTGCCACCTTTTTTCTTCTTGCTTCCGCCACCCGATCCACCATCGTTAATGTTGACAGTAGTTGCGTTTTTGGCGGTAAGACGAATTGCCATCTCGGCAGCTCGTTCAATCGGAACTCTATTTCCATCGTTTCCGAGTGCCAGAACCGCATTGGCAGCGTCCTGGAAGGCTTTAAGGTTGTCGGCAGCGTCATTGTTGGTTTTCGGGCGATCGATTTTAGCGACCTCGATTTCGATCTTGTAGCCGTAATCCGTTTCCGGATCTTCGAGGCTTCCACTAGCCACTTCTGCCTGAAGCCAAGCTTTAAACTTAGCATCCAACTCTTTCGAGGAAGCGATAGCTTCTTCGTAATTCGTTGTTTTTTGGAAGTGGTCTTGCAGAAACTGGTCTACGATTATTTTCACGAATTTTTTGAAATCGCCGTCGTCCATCGTCTGTGAGACCCAAATGTGTGC
>CAYVEL010000024.1:0-9962 GCA_964450345.1 uncultured Candidatus Saccharibacteria bacterium
AAGTGATGGTGTAGGGGTGCCATTTTAAATATTCTGATTCCTAAGAAAGTTCTACCAAAAACTTGAATCATTACAGATGTGGCTTCTACATAAAACATTAAGCCTAGGAGCATTAATGGAATGAATTGATTAATTGCGAGTGCGTTTATAGCAAGTAGTGCACCGAGTCCGAGAGAACCAACATCACCCATTTGGAATCTGGCTGGTTTAATATTGAAATATGTATAGGCGATTAAAGCTCCGGCTGTCATACTGTTTAGAATCGCAAGTTCTCCGTATCCTGTAACAATACTGATTCCTGATAGAGAAATGAAAGTGGGAATAAGCATACCGCCAGCTAGACCATCCATTCCGTCAGCTATATTCACCGCATTAGCTGTGTACATAACCACTAAGATTATTAGAGGAATAATTAACCATCCAATATCTAAGCTTCCACCGAATGGAATATCTATACTATGCCATCTTTCGCCAAGTTTTGAGAAAATCCACCAAGCTGTTATTCCGCCGGCTATGAACTGGAGAAGAAGTTTTTCATGAACATGAACACCTGTTCCTGGGTTTGAACCTAGTATAAGCACAACCCTTCTAAAGGCTACCCATGGTAGAGAAATCCATAATCCAAGTCTAATCCATTTATTACTGTGAACCTTAGCTAATTTAATTGTCTGAGGGAGACTTCTGAATCTTCTTTTAATTCCAAATATGTTTAGTATGTCGTCAGCTCCACCTAATACTGCTGATAGAAGCATTACTCCAATAGGTACCCAAGTAAAACTTCTAGACCAATTGAAGAAGAATGTAAGAACTGCCACTGTTACTATAACTAAGAGTCCGGCCATTACAGGAACATTTACTTTATCTTTTCTTGCTTCTAATGCTAGGGTAGCGTCGTATTTTGGCTGTCTTACGATTTTGTATTTATATAGAAAATTAGTAAGAAGAGGTGCCCAAGCGAAGGCTACAACAGCAGCTAATAGACCGTAGCCAATAATTGTTGATATATCTTTTACGTAGACTACTGTGTTCATTTTATTTAAATATATTTAATCTTCTAATTTCTAGAATTCTCGCTCTCTTTGATCTAATGAATGTAGGGTTATTTTCACCAGATAAGTCTCTTTCAGTCCAAATGGAACTGGCTAGAGAATCCAGTTTTATTTTGATAACACCTTCTGATGTTCCAGTATTATAAACACCATCTTCAGCCCAGTTAATAGAGTGAGCGTATTTAATAGATAATTCTTTATCAGATTTTGTAACTTCTGTAATTACTAGGATATGATCATCTGCTCTACCATCATTATCTTCTCCAATCATAACTATAAAGTCGGCCGGTCTAGATTCGTCTATTTTTATAGCGGAGCTGTTTTCTGGTATTGAAAGTGTTCTTACTCCTGTATTTTCCGCAGGTCGGAGTTTTCCGATAAGTCTTCTTAAGATGTTTTTATTTTTGTTTATAAGAATATTTTTAGAAAGTGATCCTAGTCCTCTAGCTTTTGATTCTGTATTTAAAACCCAATAAGCAAAGCCAGAACAGTCGACACCGATATTATGGTCAACTAAGAATTTAGTAGTTGTTTCTTTATTAAGGTTCTTTAGATCAACTTTTTCTCTAAGAGCAATAAGAGTAACTTCATCTACAATTTCGCTAGGGTAGCTTTTACCTATTAGAACTCTTAGACCAGCTGTGGTCTTAGTTTTTCTATTATTATGATAAGGACATTTAACTTTTATAGGTAAGGGAAGACTTAGATAATCTCCTACAATTTCTTTTGTTTTTGGTGAAAGTGAATCAATCATTAAATTATTTCGGTTACTGTTTCTAAAATAATATTTCCTCTCTTATTGAATTTATTATGACTTTCCATTATTCCTTGGCCACTCTGAATTCTTAATAGGTCTGCATTAATCTTTGTATTGTTATATTCTACAACTTTAAAGCCTTCATTTCTAAGGCTTTTAACCACAGATTCTAATGTTTCTTTATTTAAGATTTCATTTGTAAGTCTTTTAATAATCTGTGAGCCATCACAAATCTCTGTTATATCAGATGAATCAGATATGTTTAATAGCGCGCCAATATGTGATTCAAATGTATTTACTTTATTTTCGCCAACGATTTTTTTCATTGATTCCTGAAGTTCTGATTCGAAAGTGGTGGATGCAGGCTGACGAGCATTTATTTCTATAAGATTAAATTCATCTTTTTCAGGACTGTAAATTACATCTATTCCAAATAGACCAGTCCAGCCAGAAGAACGCATTTTGTCTGCAATTTTCTTAGCTATTGAATTATAAACCTCTAGCTGTTCGAAAGAGAATTCAGTATGAGGGAAGGCCCAATCATTACCCACAGTACTGAATATCTTAGTGGTAAACGGTAGGGCGCCTGTGATCTGATAACTAATATTTCCGAAATATGTTTTATCTTTTCCGATACAAATATTAGAAGTAAACATTAAACCATTAATAAATTCTACAGACTTAGAAATTCTTTCTGGAAATTTTTCTTTTAATGTGTTTAGTGTGGCCTCGCTATCTATAAGCAGGCTTCCTTCACCTGTGTGTCCATGTGCCCACTGAATAATAAAAGGCTTCTTTCCGAAATCGTTCCAAGAAATATTTTTTGTTTCTGTAAGAGAATGTTTTGGTAGAAGGGACTTTAATTCACCAAGCCATTCAATCTGAGTGATTTTGTTCTCAATTTTTTCCGCAAGGTCCGCTTTAGGATTTAATAAATTAAGATTTAATCTTTTTGCGATAGACTCTATTTTTTCTGTATTTTTAAAAACGACAATGTTAATTTTTTTGTCGGTAGAGCTGTTTTCTGATTTTATTTTATTTAAGAATTTCTCTGTTTCTGGATTTTCTAATAATTCATGCGTATCTAAAATCTTACTTTCATTAATTAATAAAATATTTTTAGGGTATTTTTGAGCGATTTCTATGGCGTAAGGGGAAGTGTTCGTGACTATATAATAAAGGTCTTCAGGTGTGATTCCTAGAGCTCTTTCTATATCTCTCGTGACATAAACCGTCAAATGTGTTTTAATTTGTTGATTAAGGGTTTTCACCCAGCGATTATATCATAAAAATGGCTAATTTATACGTTATTGGTACCCCGATAGGTAATTTGGGAGATATCACAGAAAGAGCAATACAAACACTAAAAGAAGTGGATTTTATCGCATGTGAAGATACTAGAACTTCTAGAATACTTTTAAGTAAATTCGGTATTGATAAACCAACATTTTCTTTTAATTCTCACGCTAGTGATAGTAAGTTCGATAAAATTTTTGAGTTATTAGAAGAGGGAAAAAATCTCGCAATGATTTCTGATGCTGGAACTCCATGTATTTCTGATCCCGGATCTATTTTAGTAAAACAAGTTCGTGAAAAATTCGGTAATGAAGTAAAAATAATTCCAATTCCTGGCGCCTCCGCACTAGTCTCTGCTTTATCTGTTTCTGGACTTCCTACTTCAGAATTTATTTTTATAGGTTTTTTACCACATAAGAAGGGAAGAGAAACTATCTTTAGGGAAATAAGTGAAGCTAAAAGAACTTTTGTATTTTATGAGTCTCCTCACAGAATAATGAAAACCCTAGATTCTTTGGTAGAGCACCTATCTTCAGAGGATAATCAGAAGAGGAAAGTGGTAATCGCTAGAGAGTTAACTAAAATCTATGAAGAAATCGTTTCTGGTACCGCTGTAGAAGTTAGGGAATATTTTACGGTAAACGCTGATAAAGTAAGGGGAGAGTTCGTGGTAATGGTGGAAGGATTATAGTATAATTTCTGCATGACAAAAAGACAGATTATATTGGTTTTTGGAATTGTAATTTTCCTAACCCCTTTTCTTGGTATAAGTGAAAGTGCTAAATACTTTATAATTTCTTTACTAGGTCTTGGATTGATAATTTTTACTTTTACTTTGAAAAAGAATTCTTTAGCTGACAACAAGAATGATTCTGTGATTACTAACAATGACAGTGTTAAAACTTTTGTAGAAAATAATCATAATAAAGAAAATAAGTGATGATAAAGAAACTGGCGATTTCATTTTTGGTTTTTTCGATAGTGATTATTGCTAGTTTTTTTATTTTTGTTTATTTACCTTCCAAGTATCCTGCATTTACTTATACGAATACTAATCCAGAGGAAATTATCGATATTAAAGATATCATCACACATATTCCTACGCCTGAAAAAGTCAAAGGTATTTATATAACGGCTAATGTTGCGGGTATTCCTAGACTTTTTGATAAATTAATTAAGATTGTCGATGAGACAGAATTAAATACCGTAGTTATAGATGTTAAGGACTCTACTGGTATGCTTTCTTTCCATATGGACAATCCTTTAGTTAGAAAAGTTAATTCCGATAATAAGGCCCAGATTAGTGATGTGGTTAGTTTGATTAAGGAATTACATAGTAAGAAAATTTACGTTATAGCGAGAGTGGCTTCTTTCCAGGACTCTTACTATCCTCTGAAATATCCTAATATGGCTGTTCAGAGAAAAAGCACAGGGACTGTTTGGTCTGATAGAAAAGATGTTAGATGGATGGATCCTGGATCAAAAGAATATTGGAATTATTTAGTGGCTATCGCTAAAGAATCTTATGAGAAAGGTTTCGATGAAATAAATTTTGATTACATAAGATTTCCAACGGATGGAAATATGGGGGATATAGTATATCCAATCAGTGCTGGAAAAGTTAAGAAGGATGTTATTAAAGAATACTATTCGTACTTAAGAACTAACTTAGGTACTACAACAATTTCTGCTGATCTGTTTGGAATGACTACTTCAAATAAAGATGATTTAGGAATAGGACAAATTTTAGAGGATGCTCTAAAATATTTTGATTACGTCTGTCCTATGGTTTACCCATCTCATTACCCTAAAAATTTTAATAATTGGGCAGAACCAAATTCTAAGCCTTACGATGTAATTAAATTCACAATGGAGAAGGGAATTGAGAAAGCAAACAATGCAAGCTCAAGTCCTTCTAAGCTTAGACCTTGGTTACAGGACTTTACTTTAGGTAAACCGGTTTATGGTGCTGATGAAGTTAAAGCACAGATTAAAGCTACAGATGATTTAGGTCTAGATGGCTGGCTTCTTTGGAATGCTAGTAATGTCTATACACGCGGTGCACTCCTGGACAAATAGTGTTTATTTTGGTATAAAAAGACTCGGGTAGGTTGGCGCCAGTCGGGCACTGGATAAAGCTTAACAACTAAGCAAAACACCAACCAAGTTCTAAACACACACACAATGTAGTTATGTCAGCAGTAGCAAAATCAAGTAAACCTGGACAAGAACTGTTAGGTTCCGATAACGTAGGTGCGATATACCAAAGGATCTTGGAGGTCTTTGGTGCCGCTTCAGCAGAGGATGCGTATCGTGAACTTCGACAGGTTAAACCAAGTGTTCGTGAGCAAGTTTTCTCGCGAATGCCGAGTGAGTTTAAATCATGCCGGCATGTTCCTGTTCGTGGTGCGGCGGGTCAGTTTCTCGATCGGTTTACGGGAAACACTCTCCGTTGCGGGCGTCGTTAACCAAGTGTGGTATTGATAATCCCCGTCGCGCGCTCGCGCGACGGGGATTCATGCTATAATTCAATACAAATGAACGACGAAAGCGTCACATATTTCGCTGAAACTGACTCTCGTGGAAAGAAGGTCAAATTCGGCATAAAACAAAAAGACAGAGCCAAGCACGTCTATGTGATTGGTAAAACTGGTATGGGTAAATCTACTTTACTCGAGAATATGGCTGCGCAGGATATCATGAATGGTAATGGTATGTGTTTTATTGACCCTCACGGAAAGACCGCCGACCTGCTTCTCGAATACGTTCCAGAACATAGACTTAATGATGTGGTTTACTTTGCTCCATTCGATCTTGATCATCCAATTTCTTTTAACGTTCTAGAACAGGTAGATCCAGATAAGAGACACTTAGTGGTGTCTGGTTTGATGAGTACATTTAAGAAAATTTGGGCAGATGCTTGGTCTGCTAGAATGGAATACATTTTAGGTAATACTCTTCTCGCACTTCTAGAATATCCCGGAGCTACTCTCCTTGGTGTTAATAGAATGTTTTCTGATAAGGACTACAGAAAGAAAGTGGTGGATAATATTACAGATGCTTCCGTTAAATCTTTTTGGGTAGATGAATTCGCTAAATATACAGATAGATTTGCTTCAGAAGCTACACCTGCTATTCAGAATAAGATTGGTCAATTTACATCTAATGCTCTAATTAGAAATATGATCGGTCAACCGAAGTCTTCTTTTGACATTAGAAAAATGATGGACGAGAAGAAAATTCTGATCGTTAACCTTTCTAAGGGTAGAGTGGGTGAACAAAACGCGAATCTTCTAGGAGGTATGCTTATTACTAAGATATATCTAGCTGCCATGTCTCGTGCTGATACCGGAGAAAGACATCTTAAAAATCTTCCTAACTTTTATCTATACGTGGACGAGTTCCAGTCTTTTGCTAATAAATCTTTCGCAGATATTCTTTCTGAGGCTAGAAAATACAAGCTTAATCTAACTATGGCTCACCAATACATAGAGCAAATGGAAGAAGAGGTGAGAGCTGCGGTATTCGGTAACATTGGTACAATGATTGTTTTTCGTGTTGGTGCTACTGATGCAGAGGTTCTAGAGAAAGAGTTTGCTCCAATTTTCACAGCGCAGGATATTGTGAATTTAGGTTTCATTCAGATTTATTTGAAGCTTATGATAGACGGAATAAGTTCGTCTCCATTTTCTGCTACTACTCTTCCTCCAATTCCACACCCTGAGGTATCTCATCTAGAGACAGCAATGAATATTTCTAGAAAGAATTTCACTCGTCCAAGATTCGAGGTGGAGAAGGAAATAAATGAATGGTATAAGCCAGTAACAGCTTCAGCACCAAAGGCTTCTAATGTTTTAAGTAAAGAGGGTGTATTAAATGATATTAAAGATAGAGGAGTTAAAGATTTAGCTAAAAAACTAGATTCTCCAGAGAGAAAGCCTATTTCAAATACTCAAAATAATCAGACGACAAATGGTGCGAGTGTGGTAAATACTCAATCTAATTCAAGTGTAAATACTGCTGCTACTAATAGTAAGCCAATTCAAAATTTTCAAAATCAGAATAAGGCTAAAATGAATCCAGATGGGGAGAATAGGATGTCTTTAGCCGAGGCTTTAAAGAGCGCAATGAAAGAGAAACAGGTGAAAGATTCTGCTCCTCAAACTCCTAAAGCTGAAATTAAACCAACAGTTCCTGTAGCTGAATCAGTTCAGAAACCTGTCCAGATAACTAAGCCTATAGAAAACACACAGACACATTCAACTCAGCCTAAATTAGAACCAGTTTCTCTTAGTGCTTTAACTCCTAAGAAAGCTACAATATTAAGACCAAATCCTACACCTATTAATCCTGCTCAGAGTAGTAAGGGTCCTAAGGAGAAAAATCTATCAGACTTAAAGAACGCTCTATCTTCTTTAAAAAATGTTTTAGATAAAGAACAGAAGCCTGTTAAGTCTGAATCTGTAGAGCCTGCTCCTCGCAAAGAAGAACCTAAGGAAAAAGTAGTAAAGGAGGTTCCAGAAGAGACTCTTAGAAGAGTTTTAGAGGTGGATGAAAACTAGTTTAATTTCTAGCACGGAGTGTGCTAGTATCACCATATGAAGAAGAGAATACTTATATTTTCCTTCACTTATTTACCGAAATATATAGGCGGAGCTGAAATTGCTGTTAAAGAAATTACAGAGAGACTTTCTAATGAATATGATTTTGACATGGTTAGTATTAGTGATTTAGGTGACAGAGTAGAACAAGTGGGTGTTGTAAAAGTTTATAAAGTCGGTAGTTTCGGAATTAGTGAAGGAAAAATTTCTCCTATAGCTAAACTATTATATGTTCCACAAGCTTTTTTGAAAGCTAGAGTTTTACTTAGAAATAATAAGTATGATGCTTTCTGGTCTATTATGGCCAATCGTGCAGGTTTCGTAGCTTTATTCTGTAAATTACTTAATCCTAAAATTCCTTTTATCTTAACTCTTCAGGAGGGAGATCCTATTGAATACGTTAAAGAAAGAATGGGAGTGCTTTGGTATATTTTAAAAAATGTTTTCAGAATGATATTTAGTAAGGCTGATGTAATTCAGGTTATTTCTAATTATTTGTCTAATTTTGCTAAAGAAGCTGGAGCAAGAAAAGGTCTAGAACCGGTGGTTATTCCTAATGCTGTAAATTATAGATTTTTTAGTAAAGCATCTATCGAAGACGTGGATAGAATAAAAAGAGAACTTAACAAGAGAGATGACGATGTGTTTATAGTTACAACATCTAGATTGGTGACTAAAAATGCAGTAGGAGATGTAATTAAGGCGCTTAGTTACTTACCGGAGAAATTTAAGTTTATAGTATTAGGTACAGGAGCTTTAGAGAATGAGTTGAAGAATTTAGTGAAGAGTTTAAGTCTAGAAAGTAGAGTAAAATTTCTAGGGAATATTAATCACGCCGATATTCCTGCTTATCTAAAGGCTTCAGATATTTTTATTCGTCCATCTCTTTCAGAGGGTTTTGGTAATTCATTTATAGAGGCCATGGCTTCAGGAATTCCTGTTATAGCTACACCCGTTGGCGGTATCGTAGATTTTCTTAAGGATGAAGTCACAGGCCTCTCAGTTAGAGTGAGTGATTCTAAAGATATTTCTGAAAAAATTCTGAAGATTATAAATGATGAACACTTAAGAAATACTGTGATTCATAATGCGCGACATATGGTGGAGAGGGATTATGATTGGTCGAAGATATCTAAAGATATGGATGAGAAAGTTTTTAAAATTGTATTAAAGTAATGAAAATATTAATCGCTACAGGAATATATCCACCAGATATTGGAGGTCCAGCACAATATGCTAAGAATCTTTATGATGTTTGGTCAAAGGATGGTCACAGAGTTAAGGTTAAGTCTTATAGAATCGAAAGAGCACTTCCTACAGGTATTAGACATTTATATTATTTAATTAAAATCATACCCAGTGTTATTTTTGCTGATTTTATTTTCGCATTAGATACTTTTAGCGTAGGATTACCTGCTGTTATTTTGGCTAAGATTTTTAGAAAGAAATTTATAATTAGAACAGGCGGCGATTTTCTTTGGGAGTCTTATGTAGAGAGGACAGGGGAAAAAATTAAGCTCTCAGAGTTTTATAAAGAATCTATTCCAAAGTTTTCTTTTAAGGAAAGATTGATTTTTAAATCTACAAAATTTGTTTTTGATAAGGCAGATAGAATTATTTGGAGTACTGAGTGGCAGAGAGATATTTTTAAAGAGCCTTACAAAATAGATTTATCTAAGTCTGATATCGTGGAAAACTTTTATGGTCCTAAAGAGACTTTGGGCGTTTTTGAAAATTCTGTTTTAAATAGCGAAAAAAGTGAGAAGTTATTTTTAGGTGCTACCAGAAAACTCGTTTGGAAAAACACAGATTTACTTACGGAGTGTTTTAAAGATTTCTCTAAAGATTCCGGTATCGTTTTAGATATAGATCAGTCTATCTATTCTCATTTTATGGACAGAATAAAAGATAGTTACGCTACTATTCTAGTTTCTCTTGGAGATATTAGTCCGAATTTAATACTCGATTCTATTAGATACAATAAGCCTTTTATTCTTACTAAGGAAAACGGTTTAATTCCGAGAATAGGAGAGATATCTATTTTAGTAGATCCGTTAAATAAAGAAGAAATTATCTCTAAGATAAAGTGGCTTTCAGATCCTAAAAATTACGCTATTCAAAAAGCTAAGATTGAAAAGTTTAATTTTACACATGATTGGATAAAGATTTCTTCGGAGATTTTAGAAATATATAAAAAAACTTTATGAAAATTTTATTAGTCAGTATTGATAGAAAGGCTTTTGATAAAGATAGCGCTGT
>CAYVEL010000025.1:0-9468 GCA_964450345.1 uncultured Candidatus Saccharibacteria bacterium
TCCCCTAGGCGTCATTGGCTTGGTAGGCCATTACCCTACCAACTACCTGATACCGAATAGGCCCATCCTTTAGCGATAAATCTTTACTCCGAAGAGACTATCGAGCATTAGCCTGTCTTTCGACAAGTTATTCCCGACTAAAGGGTTGGTACCTATTTATTACTACCTCGTCTGCCGCTCGTTAATAAATTGATGTAATCTCATATTAACGCGCTCGACTTGCATGCCTTATCCACGCCGCCAGCGTTCATCCTGAGCTAGGATCAAACTCTCACAATAAAGTGAACGAAACAAAATAAAACGTAATACTATTTACATGTTATCTTGCGCCATCGTCTTTTTGTCCTGCTCGTAAAATTATTATTATACTTGGACTTGCTTACATTTACATAGTTCTTAATAGTTTTGTACTAACTATTTTCTGTCGAATTTTTAAAGTTCACACCCTGTTAAATTAACAGGGTGATGACTAGTATACACGACCGGTTTTTATTGTCAAGCAATTTAATACTTGGAAATAAGCTTAATCTATGGGCTTATTTTAAGGCTTGGATTTTAGCCATATTTTCAAATATTTTGATTTAAAAAAAGGAAAATCAAAGCGCCGGACGAAAGCTTTCGTCCGGCGCTTTGATTGTTTTTTCTATTATTTCTAACTAAAAAATAATATTACTTTAATTATGCCTTCTTTCTAGACTGCCACTTCTCTACTGTAACCAATAGTGGTGAACCTAGGAAAACTGAAGAATATGTACCTGAAATAATACCGATAATTAGTGCTAATGAGAAATGCTTTGTAACTTCTGGACCCCAGATATATAGAGCCACTAGTGACAATACTGTAGTCAAAGAAGTGTTAATAGATCTAATGAATGTCTGTCTAATACTGTCCCCTACTATTACATCAAAGCTCTTTTTCCATCCCTCTTCATGATTTCTTCTTAGATTTTCTCTAACTCTATCGAATACCACAATAGTATCGTGAATAGAGAAACCCAGAACCACTAGAAGTGCTGTAACGAATAGTGTATCTATCTCATATCCATAGAAATATCCGAGTATTGAGAAAACACCTACAGGAAGCACCACGTCATGCGCTAAAGCCACAATAGCTATCGCACCGTACTTCCAAGAAGAAACTGGCTTAGACACCTTTCTGAAGGCGTAAGTGATAAATACCACTATGGCTAAGATAACAAGAGTAATAGATAGAGCAGCCTTCTTCTTTGCTTCTGTACCTAGAACTGGACCAATAGTACTAAATCTATCCTCTACGAATTTCTTTGTACCACCAACATTAAGTGCCTTATCCAGATTATTCTTTTCTTCCTGAGTTATGTGCTTTGCAGTAATAATATAACCCTTATCTCCTATTGTTCTTACAGTCTCATTAAGATTTAAATCTTTCAAACTATTCTTAACATCTTCTACAGAAGGTCTGTCTGAAACATAAGTAATTTCTAAAATTGTTCCACCCTTAAAATCAATTCCTAGATTCAATCCCCACTTCGCTACTGAAAAGATAGAAGCGGCGAAAAGTATTACTGATATTGTGTAGAATATTTTTCTATATTTAACGATAGTCATGATATTTATTTAGTGAATCCTGAACTTAGTATGAATTTAGTAAATCTATTAGTTTTCTTAATTCCGATAGCTAGTAGAAGTGTTCTAGATAGCACAATAGCTGTAAGCATAGATGTTACGACACCGATACCGAAAACCAATGCGAAACCTTCAATAATAGAAGCTGATGGGAATAAGTATAGAATTACAGCTGTAATAATACTTGAAGTGTTACTGTCTCTAATAGATGGCCATGCTCTATGGAAACCTTCCTTTATAGCATCAAATGATTCCTTGCCGGACTTTAACTCTTCTTTCATTCTTTCGAAAATAAGAATGTTCGCATCCACTGCCATACCTATAGACAATATAAATCCAGCAATACCTGCAGCTGTTAGAGTAACACCGAATATCTTAAAGATAATTAGGTTTACTACAATGTATGCGAGTAAAGCTATAACAGCTAATACTCCTGGTAGTCTGTACCAAATAGTTAGGAATACTGCGATAATAATTATTGCGTATAGTCCAGCCTGAACTCCTGCCTTAGTAGCCTCACCTCCTAGAGAGGCTCCTACTGTCTGAGTAGAGATATTTTCGATTGGAACTGGCAATGCTCCATAATTAAGGTTTCTAACAAGTTTCTTTGCTTCTTCTACTGAAAACTTACCTGTAATCTGTGCTTTACCATCTCTAATTTCTGTCTGAATTGTAGGATTTGATATTAGATTACCATCAAGGAAAATAGCTAAGGATTCGCCAATATTTTCTTTAGTAATCTTTGCAAATAGATCTGCACCTTCACTGTTAAATGTAAGACCTACTTCTGGGAAATTTGTAGTCTGGTTATACATTAACTGAGACTTCTTAAGAAGAGCTCCTGTAAGTCCTGTTTCTATGAATATTTTCTGCTGTAGAGCAGCAATTGTAGTAGATGCAGCCTCTAACTGTTCTGGAGTACTACTTGCTTCTATTCTCTGTAATTCTTTAATTACATTTTTATCAGCTAGTCTGAAATCTAGAGTAGGAGTAAGACCAATTAATTTCTTTGCTTCAGCAACATCTGTAACTCCTGGAAGCTCTACGATTAATTTATGTTCACCACCCTTCTCTGTTAATATACCCTCTTCTATTCTGACATTTGCTTCAGAAACTCCGAAAAGGTTTACTCTCTTTTCAATAACATCACGAAGTGTCTGCATTGAAGCATTAACATCTGAAGATGCTATCTTAGAAACATCTGCTTTATAAACAAGGTGTGTACCACCGTTTAGATCAAGACCTAGTTTGAACGGAAAAGACTTTAAAATTCCGACTCCTGAATCTGATTTATATACTGACCAGCCTAGGAAAGCGCCGAGTATGATCAATATTAGAGCTAAAACTCTGATTTGGGCTATATTTTTCATGTATGACTTATTATATTCAAATAGATAAACCTTGCAACAACACAGTATAACTATGACACGAAGCTAGCGTAACGTCCCTCTTTCTTAGAAAACGCGTTAATGGAATCAGTTTTATATTTATAACCATATTTTCTGGTTATCTTAGAGCCGTCTACTGCTATAGGATAAGAATAAGATTTCCAACCCCCTCTAGATGTTGGCACCTTTCCTCTAGAAATATGCCAAGCGAAAAAGAAAGCTATTCTAATCATCCAAGGCTTAACCATTAACATTTTCTTATTTACTGCCTTTGCCATATCCTCACCCTTAACTACAGGACCTGGAGGACAAGCGTTAAAGACTTCATAAGACTCCTTAATATCACTAAATGATAGAAGTTCCACAATATCATTAATATCATCTTCATGAATAAACTGTCTGCACCATTTTGGAGTGACAGGCACCCATGATACTAAAGCTGATATAGCTTTGTTTATAAAACCATCTTTCATTTGTCCTGATAGAACAGACTGTAATCCGAAACGGACTCTCATATAACGACCTCTAGGGCCAGTTATAGCAGCTGGACGTATGATGAACACCTGTTTATTCTTACCCTTACTAAAATTATAATCAAACTTCTGCTTTAGATGTTCTTCTGTAATTTTCTTTTCAATAGCATATAGATAATCACTATCTCTAAAAGGATTTTCTTCAGTAAATCTAAATTCAATAGTATTGTCTGGTCTAGCAGAATAAGAAGCTACCGTAGAAAAATGAATTATCTTTTTAACGCTTGGTGTATTAAAAGCAAAATCAAAAACATTATCAGAACCAACAACATTCCAATTCCATTGTAAATCCTTATTTCCATACATCTCTCTAATCTGCCAAGCAGTATGAATAACTATTTCAGGATTTAATTTAGAAACCTCTTTTACCCAATCAGTGTCAGCGGTATTACTCTTTACCCAAACCAAGTTAGGTATATCTTTAAGAAATTCTGGTTTTTCTTCTTTATCTAAACCAATTATTTTTTCAATATCTCCCCTCTTATGAAACTGATGTATAAGCATGGTACCGATATATCCAGCACCTCCAGTGATTAGAATTGTCTTTTTATTCATACGAGAAGTATATTACATACCAAGCCTAGAGAAAAGAGTTCTTATTGTCTTCAATACTATAGTAAGATCAAGCCAAAGAGATCTCTGCTTAATATAATACAAGTCATAAGCCAAACGTATCTTTGTTTCTTCTAATGATTGTGGTGGCAAACCTTGAGTGGTTTGTGCCCATCCTGAAAGTCCTGGTTTAATAGTGTAACGCGAAGCGTAGTAAGGAATCTTTCTAAACAACTCCTGTCCGAGCGCTTCTATGTCTGGTCTTGGACCAATTAAAGACATATCACCCTTAACAACACTCCAGAGCTGAGGAAGCTCATCAATTCTAGTCTTTCTAATGAAAGCTCCGACTTTAGTTACTCTATTATCACTTTTATCTAGCCATTTTCCGGAATCAGATTTATCTCCCTTCATCGATCTAAACTTCGCAATAGAAATATTCTTACCATTCTTTCCAACTCTATTCTGTCTTATTAAAATAACTCCTCCATCTTCAATCTTAATAGCTAGAAATACAAATGGATAAATAATAGCAGTCGGTATTAATAAGATCACAGATATAACAATATCCATTATTCTCTTAATAACATCGTAAGCTACTCTTCTAGAAAAAGAGACATTTCTAATAAGCCACGCATGATCAATCACAGAAAGAGGTATTCTCCTAAATAGATCCTCGTATAATTTACCAGCATCGATAAAATCTACTCTAGAAAATAATAATTCATATAAATAAGGCAGTGCTTCAGCAACTTTCTGATCACCAGAATCAAAAACAATAAATCTTACATTATCATCCACGACTAGTTTCTCTATAGTTTCTGCTGAAGTTTTAGCATCACTAATATCAAATTTATTTTTAAAACAAAATGGAAGTCTTTTATTAGCATTTACTTCATCAAACAATTCATCTGCCTCCTTACTATTAGCCAGAAGCAGAGCATTATCCTGTCTTCTTTCAGAAATGAATCCATCTAGATAAACTCTCCACACCACTAGTAGTAAGGTGGATATCAATGAGAAAATCAACAGGTTTGTCTTCGGTGCGATATCTAAAAATGGTGCAATAAAATAAAAGAAAGCTACTCCTATTAAAAGGTTAATTACCTGCGATATTACAATTCCCTTTAATACCTTACCTCTCTGGAAAAGGATTTGATGATCATAAATACCAGATATAAAATAGACTGCTATAGAGATGATAAATACAGGAATAAAAGCATTAATATGATCTTTAATTAAATTAACATTAGGTAATTCAAAATTTCTTAAATAAAGAGCCAAAAATAAGGATATTCCTAAAATGAATAAATCCCCTAAAATAAGCCTTATCTTCTCGTTTCTTATTATTCCCTTCATACTGATTACTTTAAGGTATAAATGAATAAAAATAAAGTGCTATAATTTCTTAGTAAAACATCATGACCAAAATCAATAAAAATAAAAAAACGAAAATACTTATAGCCATAACTAAAAGTAACTGGGGTGGCGCTCAAAAATATGTGTTTGATATAGCTACAAATCTAGATTTTAATAAATATGATGTTGTTGTGGCATTTGGTGGCAATGGTGAACTTAAGAATAAACTTCAAGATTTAAATATAAAGACAGTATCTCTAGACTCACTAGGTAGAGATATAAATTTCTTTAAAGATATTAAATCTTTCTTAGATCTATATAAAATAATAAAATCTGAAAATCCAGACATACTCCACCTTAATAGTTCTAAAATAGGAGCAACTGGAAGCCTTATTGGAAGATTGTTAAGAATTCCTAAAATAATATTCACAGCGCACGGTTGGGCTTTTAGTGAAGACAGGAGCACACTGTCAAAAATAATATTTCGATCTATCGCATATCTAACTATTTTTCTATCTCATAAAACAATACTTGTATCAAAAGGATTAAAAAAACAACTTGGCCCCCTACCTTTCTCAAAAAATAAAACTGTTCTTATTTATAACGGCATAGGAAACATAGATTTTTTAAATAAAGAAATAGCTAGAACAGAAATAGAAAATATTCTAAAAATAAAAATTTCTAAAAAAATCTGGATTGGAAACATTGGAGAATTACACCATATAAAAGGCCAAAATTATGCTATTGAGGCTTTTAAAGAAATTAACAATCCAGATATTGGATTATTTATTACTGGCGAAGGAGAAAAACGCTCTGATCTAGAAAAACAAATAAAAGAAAGTTCTCTTCAGGAAAGCGTATTCCTGCTTGGTAATATAAAAAACGCTTCAAGATACCTAAAAGCTTTTGACATCTATATACACCCTTCTCTATCAGAAGCATTGGCATTCGCTATTTTAGAAGCAGGAAAAGCAGAAATACCTATTATCGCCTCTAGAGTAGGCGGAATACCGGAAATAATAAACGCCAACGAAGGAATTCTTATAGAACCAAGAAAGCCAGAGTTAATTAAAAAATCTATAGAAAATATTATTAACAATCCGGAATTAGCAAAGAAATACAGTAAAAACTTAAAGACAAGAATAGATACAGAATTTTCTATATCAAAAATGATTAAAGAAACTGAGGAGTTATACTCTAAATAATTATCTCATTCCTAGTAGCTCGCTATCTGTTCCTTCTTTATGAATACTTCCACCGTGTCTTCTCATACCCATTAGTACACCAAGACCAATAAACTCTATTAACAAATGTGAACCTCCATAACTCATAAAAGGCAGAGTAACTCCTGTTACAGGAAGAAGCCCTATATTCATACCCACATTCACAGTGAAGTGGGATATTATCAAAATCGCAATACCAATACCGAACAATATTTCAAAGTTAGTATTTCCAGAATAAGCATTTATTAATATTCTCCAGACAATCATCACAAACAAAAAGAATAATACGATTATACCTACAAGACCCCACTCTTCAGCAAAGGCTGCAAATATAAAATCTGTTTCATATTCTGGAAGGAATTTTAATTTTGACTGTGTTCCATACCCCACACCCTTTCCAATTAATTCCCCAGAACCTACAGCTATAGTCGACTGATAAGCGTTATAACCAGTATTATGAATATCTGCTAGAGGATTAATAAAGTTTTTTATTCTATTTTTCTGATAATCCTTAAAAGCAAATAGCCACAAACCAGAGAAAGATACCGCTCCTATTAATATCACAGCCAGTAAATGCTTCTTAGAAATACCGGACACCAAGGTCATACCGAACCATATAAAAAATATAATTATTGCTGAACCAAAGTCTGGATGAATTAAAACAAGCGCAAAAACAATAAAAGCATAAATACCCGAAACAACTATATGTTTAAAATTAGCAATCTCAACATGTCTTCTAGAAAAATATTTTGCTAGAAGAAGTATGAGTGCAAGTTTAGCGAACTCAGCCGGCTCGAAAGACAAGAAACCAAAATTAAACCAGCTTTTCGCACCCTTCACCACACTAGCTACTCCGAAAAGCATAACCAAAAGTCCTACAGAAAAAGCATAAAAAGTAATTATTATATTAGTCCTTCTAAGGAAAGAAAAATCTATATTACTCAGAACATAAAAAGCAATCACAGAAACAACGGCCCAAATAGCCTGTTTAAGGGCCAAGTTTGATTCCCCCGTGAAAGACGCCATGGTCAGGATACCAAACATTGTAATGGGCAAAATTGAGCCCAGCAGAATCCAATCTATACCTCTTTTCATACTACTGTGTTACCACAATTAACTCCTTCTCTGCAACATCCTTCTTTGCACTATTCCAAGTAAATACAACATCTGCATAATCATTTGGTCCGATAGTATCAACAATACTTTGGCTTAATCCAACAACATTTTTATTAACATCGTACAAAATAGCGTAAACTTTTATACCATCAACCTCTCTTACCTCGTTATTCTTTAATTTAACTTCCCAAGAAGTAGCTGAGTCATCGATATTAAAATTTTCATCTACTTTTACTACCTTGTAAGAATTACCATCGGTTTTACTCCATTCATAGTTAGGAATAAATTCAAAAGTTACTTTAGAAACTTCCTTTTTAACAGTTTGAATTGAATGTTCGAAAGCTATAACGTTTCTATTGGCTGGAATATAAAGGCTGCCTTTTCTGGTCTCAACCTCTACACCCTCTTTGTCATATATATGGAAAATATAACCAGCTTTTTTAACTTCACTATTTAAATTGTAGTTAATAATGTATGCACCAACATTATAAATTCCGGGAGCAATGTAATCGTATCTCACCCACTTAACTTCAGGCGCTATATAAGAAATCTGACAAATTTTAGGACAAGACCCTCCACAATCAACATCATACTCATCTTGATTCTTAATACCATCTGTACATGTTGGAGCTTTGTATAAAATTAAAAATGCAGGAAGTACTACGATAAGAATAAATACCGCGATAAGCAACAATACTGTAATTAATTTTCTTCTGGACGCCCAATTCATTTTAACTGTCTTTTAATTATTTAAACTTAAAACTTTGTAACAAAGATATACGCGACTAATGCCACTATACCTAGTGCAAAGAATAACTGTGCGGTTAATTCTAATCTAACTTTCTGTTCTTTACCATGATTAGGTTCGCTATCCTTCAGATCAAAATAAAGAGCACTCATATAACCCACAGTAACAGGAACCACTATAGCATTAAGCAAAATGACAGAAATTACATCAAGTAAAGGATATATGTAAAAGAATGAGAAGTCACCAAGTGAAATAGTAAACATTTTAAATCCTTCTATTGAAAGATCCATGAAAGTAATTGCTCCTATAGATACCACAGTTATAAACAACACTCTCATAAAAGTCCTCCAACCTCTCTTAAATACCAAAGAAAAACTGTCATAAATAGCTTGTATAGGACCAACTTTTTCGTTTATATATATAAATGTAGCAAAAGTTAAGAATACATTGATTATAATTCCAGGAACTAGGAAAAAGATACTTCCACCAATAAGAGTAATACTTGAAATTAAAAGAATAAATATTAATCCTAATATTTTCTTAAGACCTACTATATAAACATTTGCTATATCAATACTCTTATCTTTAAAAGCTAAAGAAAAAGCTCTCATAGTAGCTGACATTGAAACGATAGATAAAACAACAAACAATACTGTGAATATAGAAGTTATAAATAACAATATGAATGTACTGATACTATTCATATCAAATTGACTAACATCTACAATACCAAAAGAGAATATTATAGGTATCAGTGCTATAACGGAAAATGCACGCCAATTCTTTGCGTATACACTTATCGCTTTACGTAAAAGATCGATTGGATCTTTAAGAACTAAATATTGTGGTATGTGCTCCATATTGTTAGTTTTAATTTTCTTAATTATAGCACAAAGAAAAAGACGCTTTACAGCGTCTTTTCCACAAACATATTTTTTAGAAAT
>CAYVEL010000026.1:0-9445 GCA_964450345.1 uncultured Candidatus Saccharibacteria bacterium
ACTCTATATTTATCTATATATTCTGCTTACGCTTTCTATCAGTTGATCGATCCGATGCTCGCTTTAATGTTTATGATAGTAGTTACTGCAATAGGTGCTGCAATAAGTATTATTAATGCCACTCCAACTCTTTCTATTTTAGCTATGATTGGAGGTTTCTCAACTCCATTCATGATTGGAGGCGAGATACTAATGAGTACTTGGATTGTATTTACTTATGTAACTAGCCTTAATATCGGAATGCTCGCTGTGCTTATGTATAAGAAGTGGAACCACCTTATAGTTATCTGTATGTTTGGTACTGTACTACATTATGGTACTTGGTTCTCGGGTGTTTATAATGACAATTTATTATATTCAGCACTTTCATTCGTCATCTTACAATTCCTAATATTTACAGGTGCTACAATTGCCAGAATATTAATCGAAAAGACTAAAGTTACTGAGAATGAATATTTCATTATGGTTATGACAGCATTCGGTTTGGCACTGATTAATTTTGAATTGTTATCTATTGACCATAAGCATTTATTGAGTTCAGTGTTTGTGATTGTCGCCGTCTTCTATTCTTCTTTAGCTTATTACTTTTATAAAACTAATTTTGAAGATAAAAACTTAAGATTATTTTTTGCAGGTTTAGCTATAACTTTTCTAACTGTAGTAATTCCAATAGAATCTAGTGGCTCATGGTTAACTATATGGTGGTTTGCTGAAGCTGTTCTTCTTTATACAATTGCTGCAAAGATTACTAGTAGAGGCTTACAGGTGGCTGGTCTAATAGTTTATATTCTAGGATTATTAAATCTAGTTTCATACCTTGTTCAATATAATAGAGATAGTGATTATGTGATATTTTTCAATGCACAATTCTTAATGATGATGTTTGCTGTATTGGTATCGTATGTAATTTATTACACCTATCGTATGTATGGTAAAGAATATACTAATACACAGAAAGCTAGTTCGATTACATATGTACTCATCGCGAATGTTATAACAGTTTGTGCGCTTACTTCACAGGTGGTTATTTATTACAAAATAGAACAAGAAGTCTTAGGAAGATATGATAGCGGTATTAATAATATGTCTCACACAACAGTTTCAATATTGTGGGCGCTATATGCTACTGCTTTAACGGTGGTAGGTTTCGTTAGGAAAATTCCTTCCGCAAGAGCGCTTGGACTCATGTTATTTATCTTTACAGCATTAAAAGTCTTTATAGATGTCTGGAGTCTAGGGGAGATATACAGAATAATTTCATTCATAGCTTTCGGTATAATCGCGCTAGCTGCTTCGTTCATGTATGTGAAGTATAAAGATAGACTGAAAGAGATTCTTTAAAAATAAATTAAATGAAAACCACCGCGCGAAGCGGTGGTTTTTAATAGATAGAATAAATTTAAAAGATAGTAAAATGAATGTACCGATTTGTCAATTTTCTAATACGTGCTATACTGCTTGTCTAACTAATAATCTAATAAAAAACATTTATGGGAGAATATAAAAAGGGTGGTTTCGGTGGTGGATCAAGAGGTGGCTTTGGAGGAGGTTCTAGAGGTGGCTTCGGCGGTGGCCGTGGCGGATTTGGTGGTGGAGACAGAGGTGGTTTCGGTGGTGGTGAAAGATCAAGATTTAACAGACCAGGAAACAGAGAATTCAGACAGACACAGATGCATAGCGCAACATGTGCTGAATGTAACAAACCTTGTGAAGTTCCATTCCGTCCTACAGGTGATAAGCCAGTTTATTGTAACTATTGTTTCGGTAAGAATAAGCCTGCTTCAACTGGTTCAGGTGACTTCGGTGGAAGAAGAGATAGCGCTCCTTCATACCAGGCTCCAGTAGCTAAGGTTTCTCAGGATAACACTCAGTTAGCTGATATTAAGAGACAGTTAAATGCTGTTAGTGCTAAGATGGATGCCATTCTAGGTTCACTTGGTATTAGTACAGCTTCATTTGCAGAAAAGAAAGAAAATACAGAAGTAAAAAACGTAGAAGTTAAGTCAGAAAAGGAAAATGCAAAAATAGAAGAGAAGAAAGAAGAAAAGAAAGCTGAAGATAAAGCAGAAAGAGCAGAAGCAAAGAAGGCTGATAGAAAAGTAGATGGAGTTGCTTTATCAAAGGCAGTAAAGAAAGTTGTTAAGTCTTCAAAAAAGGTTACTTCAAAAAAGAAATAGTGTATAATTAAGCATATGGCAAAAAGAGAAAGCGCAAGCACAAACAGAAAAGCCTCTCGTTCACACAAGACGAAGAAGCGTATCGCAACAAAGATCGCTCGTCTAGCTGCTAAAAAAGCTGGTAAGAGAGGAAAGAAGTAATTTTATAGAGGGGAAGTCCCCTCTATAAAATTATATGGTCACATTACTATTTTGTGACTAATTGTCAGTAGTTAGTTTATTATTGGCATTACCTATGATAATGTCTATTTTATGTCTAGAAATGATTCTATATTAACCTTCGATGAGGTTACATTTAATTTCGGTTATAACAAGCCTATTTTAGAGGAGGCTTCTTTCTCTGTGCGTAGAGGAATGAAGATTACTTTAATGGGACAGAATGGTGCTGGTAAAAGTACTATTTTTGGTCTTATAACCAAACATCATAAACCAGAGTCTGGAGCCGTATATATATTGAATGGAGTTTCTATTGCTCTATCAAGACAGGTTATCCCTCGTGATCAGTTAGATTTAACTGTACGAGAATTTTTCCAGAAATGTTTTAAACATACTGTATATGATATTGATGTAAAAATAGATGAGGTATTAGAGATTGTTAACCTTCATGCACCACATGAGAAAATAATCAGAACTTTTTCTGGAGGACAGCAGGCTAGACTTTTACTTGCTTCAGCTATTATTCAGAATCCTGATTTACTTCTATTAGATGAGCCGACAAATAATCTAGATAAAGCTGGTATTGATCACTTAACTAGCTTCTTACAGAACTATAACAAAACAGTTATGGTTATTTCCCATGATGCTGATTTCCTAAACTCATTCACTGATGGTGTTATTTACCTTGATGTATTCACTAAAAAGATTGAACAATACTTCGGTAACTATCACGACGTGGTAGAACAGATAGCGGTGCGTATTGAAAAGGAGAATATGAAGAATGCACAGCTTGCTAAAGAGATTCAAGAAAATAAAGATAAGGCGAACTTTTTCGCTAATAAAGGAGGTCAGATGCGTCTAGTAGCTAAACGTATGCGTGAGAAGGCTGATGAATTAGAAGAAGAGAAAGTAGATGTTAGAAGAGAAGATAAAACTATTCGCCCATTTACTATTCCATCACAGCCAGATATTCCAGGAGTTTATATTACTATTACAGAATTCGGAATAATGAATCCTAAAACTCATACTCCAGTAAAGAGAAAAGCAGATATAAAGTTAAAGCGTAATGAGCACCTTCTACTAAAAGGGCCAAATGGAATCGGTAAGACTACTCTTCTTGAAAATATTGCCAAAGGAACTAATGGTGGTTCTGTCATTCTAGATGGTATTAGAGTAGGGTATTACAGACAAGATTTCTCAACTCTTAATTTCGAAGATACAGTTCACGATTCTTTGATGGAGGTAATGGAGAAAAAGATTGAAGAAGATATGCGTACTATCGCAGCAGGTTTCCTAATTACTAAAGAGATGATTCATACTAAGGTGGGCTCTCTTTCAGAAGGTCAGAAGGGACTAGTAGCTTTCGCGAGACTTGTTTTACAGAAGCCTGGTCTACTTATTCTAGATGAGCCTACAAACCATATTAACTTTAGACATCTTCCTGTAATTGCTGAGGCTTTAAATAAATATGAAGGAGCAATGATCTTAGTGTCACACGTTCCAGATTTCGTAGAAAAGATTCGTATTGATGAGACTCTAGATTTAGCTAAATAATTTCTAAATTTTTAAGGAATAAATGCAAAATAAAACGGTCCGCAGGAGGGAACTCCTGCGGACCGTGCACCTTCCAGTATTACAGCTTACTGAAAAGGTGATTAACAACATCTTTTGCCGAATAAGAACTACTAGCGTCCAGCATTAGGTGTTTAAGGAAACCAACATCATCACCCAATGTAACTATTGCAGGTTCTCGAAGTTTTTCTGCTTCTGAGAAGCGTAATCCTGCTGTGGTTATAAGACCATTACAGACACAGCCGCGACCGACGGTATCTGCTAGTAGCCCACCTTTTTTCAGGTATGTTTCCACCGGCTCGCTGGGACAACGTTTCCCAATACTTCCATCGGGTCTCTGATAGTAATGAACCAGAGCACACTGATCACATACACGCTTACGTGCCATGTATATACTTCCTTCAGATATTGTTCCTGTCAGATTCACCACTTTAAATGGAAAACCCGTCGGGGATATCCTCATGTCAGTTCTAATGTCTAATGTTCCATTGAATCCAGCTTCCTTTACTCTTCGGCGAATCTCAGGATCCATACCAGAATCATCAGACAGCGCGAATGCGGAACCCACTTGGATTCCAGACGCACCTACAGACAGTGCCTCGACTAATTTTTCTGGTGAAGCGTATGAACCACCAATCCAGAACGGAAGACCGAGCCCTGCAATTTCTGAGTAATTAACCTCGTCTTCTTCGCCGTATACACCGTTACGTCTTGGTGGGGCATTGTGCCCTCCAGCTGTGGGAGTCTCGATTACGAAACCGAAAATTTCTCCTTTCAGTGTTTTTGCTAACCTCTTTGCGAGAGTGTTTGACGCAACGATTGGAACGAATCCAGGTTTAATTTTCGGAATGACTTTTTCTCCGAAAAAAGTAGTTGGATCAAAGTGCATTTCATAGCGTTCGCCACCAAAAACTGGAATCTTGTATACAGCAGTCTCGCCATTTAAATAGGCATTAATTACTGCAGGGATTTGATCTGGAATTCCAGCACCCATGGTAATGTATTTAATACCAGCAAGCATTGCTCCGTAGATGGAAGAAAGATGGGGGGTGGCTATCTTTTCGAGATAGTTAATACTCACATCAACTCCATTTTCCTGAGCTAGCATGACGAATGCGTAATTAGCGCAAACATTTAATTCAATCAGAAACTTTGAGGGTTTTAAATCGAAGGTAGGAATACCTTCTTTTTTATTCATATAGTAACGACGGATAATTCCGTCAGATACCTTAGGAAAAGGGAAGTCTCTGAGAGCAAAAATTATTTCATCTGCTCTTGGACCGCCTTGTTTAAGAAAGATTGCTAAAATTTTCTCGAGCGACACTCCAGACATTGTTCCACGGGTTTCTCTCCCAGGAACACTTAATCCAGAAACTGTATTCGCTAGTCTGAAATCAGACACACCGACACCCATACCAGCTTGAATAATCTTGGGATACATATGTTTGTTATTTCCTTTCTTGGTAAAGAACGTTTCTTTTGTTTATTCTAATCATACCAGATGATGGGTGATTAATACTAAGGATAATATTTGCGTATTATACCCCCTAGGGGGTATAATACTAAATATGAAAAATGATCCGAAATCAAAAATAATAAGAAGATTAAAACTTATCGAAGGACAGGTTAGAGGTCTTCAAAAAATGGTTGATAATGATACGTACTGTATTGATGTAATTACTCAGACCTCTGCGGTTAAACAGGGTTTATCTAATCTAGAAGATTTATTACTCGAAAATCATTTAGGAACTTGTGTGCTTAATCAGGTGGCTTTAGGTAAAACAGACAAAGCTAAAAAGGAAATATTGAAAGTTTATAAACTAAAAAGAAAATAATTTTTTAGTTTGTTCTTTTTGAATATTTTTAATATTTAAATATGAATAATAAAGTCAAAATATATAAGATTAAAGGAATGCATTGTGCTTCTTGTGCTGGAATTATCGAAAAGACTTTAAAAAATGAATTTGGCATTGAATCTATAGAAGTAAATTACGGAACAGAAAAAGCCAAGGTGGTTTTTAGAGATGGTGAAATATCTACTGACATCTTGTCTAAAAAGATAAAAAAATTTGGATATTATTTAGAATCACCAGAAAAGGCCTTTTCTAAAGAAGAAAATGAATTAGAGGTTAAGAGTTTGAAGGTAAAACTGTTTTCTGCAATTCCTCTAGCTATCTTGAGTATACTGTTTATGGTTGTGGATGTTTTATTTAAGATGAATTTATTTTCTGGTTTTTCAGAAGTTATTATGAGTTCCTCTAAAATAATACTTCCTATATTAGCCACTTATATTCTATTTATAATAGGCAAGCCGTATATTCTAGGTGTTTATAGATTTCTGCGATATGGAAAAGCTAATATGGATACTCTTATAGGTATTGGTACACTTTCTGCATATATTTATAGTTTGTTTATAACACTTTTTGGAAATAACTTTGCGGGGTATATAAATAATACAGACACTTATTATGATGTCACTATTATAGTGATCACTTTTATTGTTTTTGGAAAATATCTTGAATTGAAGTCGAAAATTAGGACTGGAGATGCTATTAAAAAACTTTTGAATCTCCAGTCCAAAACCGCTCTAGTAATTAGAGATTCTAAAGAATTAGAAATATCTATTAACGATGTTATCCATGGCGATATTATTGTTATTAAGACTGGAGCAAAGATTCCTGTAGACGGAATTATAATAGAAGGAGAATCTTTTATTGATGAATCTATGATTACAGGAGAACCTATGCCTGTGCTAAAGAAAGTAGGAGATACTCTAGTGGCTGGTACTATAAATAATAATGGTTTCTTAAAATTCAAAGCTACTAAAATAGGTTCGGAGACACTGCTCTCACAGATTATTAAAATGGTTGAAGATGCTCAGGGCAGTAAGGCACCTATTCAAGCTCTAGCAGATAAGGTGTCGAGTGTTTTTGTTCCTATTGTATTAGTTATTGCCGTTCTTACTTTTGTTTCTTGGATTATATTTGGTGTGAGTACAATAGGACTAAACCAATCTATTTCTTATGGACTAGTATCATTTGTCAGTATTTTGGTTATTGCTTGTCCTTGTGCATTAGGACTCGCTACTCCGACTGCTATTATCGTGGGTGTTGGTAAGGGGGCTAAAGAGGGTATTTTAATTAAAGATGCTAAGACTTTAGAAAAATTACATGCAGTAAATACTGTGGTGGTAGATAAGACAGGAACGATAACCATTGGAAGACCTGCTGTTACTGATATTAAAAATTTATCTGCTCTAGAAGATAATAATTTTATCTCTATTATTGCTCTACTTGAGAAAAGGTCAGAACATCCTATTGCTCACGCTATAACTAATTATATTGGAGATAAATTAATAGAAGAGGAGGTTTTAAATTTCGAAGTAATTAAGGGAATGGGTATTAAGGGATCCATAAAAGGAACAGAGTATTATGTTGGTAATGTGAGATTAATTAAAGACCTTGGTTTAAATTTTGATTATTCTTTAATAGAAAAATTTACAAGAGAGGGAAAGACTCCGATTATTTTAGCTACAAAAGAAAAAGTTTTAGGTTATGTAATAGTAGCCGATGAAATAAAGAAAGAATCAAAACAAGCTATAAGTGATTTACATAAGCTTGGTATTAAAGTGGTAATGCTAACAGGTGATGATGAGAAAACTGCGAAATATATTGCATCACTCGTGGGTATAGATGAGGTGGTGGCTAATGTTTTACCTAAAGATAAATTAGATAAAATTAAATCTCTTCAGGTTGATGGTAAGGTGGTAGCTATGGCAGGAGATGGTATTAATGATGCACCAGCTCTAGCACAGGCTGATGTGGGGATCGCTATGGGTACCGGAACAGATGTGGCTATAGAATCTGCGGGAATCACTCTTCTGGGAGGTGATATTTCAAAACTAGTTAAAGCTATTAGATTATCGAAAATAACAATGAGAGGAATTAAACAAAACCTTTTTTGGGCATTTATATACAATGTTATTGGTATTCCACTAGCATCCGGTCTATTTTTCCCTATATTCGGCTGGTTACTCAGTCCAATGTTCGCAGGTCTAGCAATGGCTTTCTCTAGTGTGTCAGTGGTATCTAACTCACTTAGAATTAAAACTAAAAAATTATAATTATATGAATTCACAAAAACAAAAATATATATTTCACGTAAATGGTATGCATTGTAATGCCTGCACTTTAATGATTGAAAGCGAACTTGGTGAATTAGCTGGAGTGGAGAGTGCTAAATCTAGTCTTAATAAAAACTCTGTAGAAGTAGTGGGTGACTTTGGAAATAAAAATATAGAAGAAATATTATTTTTTCTTAATGAGCCGCTAAAGCCTAGAGGATATACTTTAACTCTTGAAAAAGAAAATCTAGATAATACAGGCTCGAACGCTAATAAATGGTCTGATTTTAAAATCGCATTACCGATAGCTTTAGGTTTTATAGTTTTGTTTATAGTTTTACAAAAGCTTGGAATAATAAATCTAATTAATGCGAGCAAGGTAAATTATGGAACAGCTTTCGTGATAGGGGTTGTAGCTTCACTTTCTACTTGTATGGCGATTGTTGGTGGTCTGGTATTATCTATGTCGGCTACTTTCGCTAAGGGTGATAATAAATTTAAACCACAAATAGCTTTTCATTTAGGAAGATTAATTTCTTTCTTTATTCTCGGTGGAGTTATTGGTGTGATCGGTTCGGCTTTTACTTTAAATATCTCATTAACTTTTATTCTTAGTTTAGTTATTGGTTTAGTAATGCTGACGCTTGGAATTAATTTGCTTGATGTATTTTCTTGGTCAAAAAAATTACAGCCATCAATACCTAAAATTATTTCTAGACACGCACATGGAATATCTAAATTAAATAATATTTTTACTCCAGTATTGGTAGGTATTGCTACTTTCTTTTTGCCATGTGGTTTTACTCAGTCTATGCAGATATATACTTTATCTACTGGTTCTTTCTTAGAGGGTGGTTTAACAATGCTTTCTTTTGCTCTTGGAACACTTCCGGTTTTGGCGCTTATAAGTTTTAGTTCATTTAGTATTAAAAATAGTTCTAAATCAGGAGTTTTCTTTAAGACAGCTGGATTAATAGTTATATTATTCGCATTATTTAATATTATTAATAGCTTAGTGGTGATCGGATTAATTCCTCCAGTATTTAACTTTTAATTGTATTAATAAAAATTTATGAAAAAAATAATTATAGCCACTGTACTCGCATTATTATTTATAGTCGGAGCAGTAGTAATATCTGGTAGTGAATCTAGAATAGATACTGATTCTAAAAATTCTAATTTAGGATCTAGTGGTGGACAGGTTAATAATGTTTCTATCGTTGATGGTAAACAGATCATAGAAATAAAAACTAAGGGAGGATATTCTCCTAGAAAAACTGTAGCTAAGGCTGGTATTCCAACTGTTATTAGATATATAACTAATGGTACTTTTGACTGTTCAATTGCGATTAGGATCCCTAGCTTAAGTATTTCAAAGCTTCTGCCAGCTACTGGAAATACTGATATAGATATAGGT
>CAYVEL010000027.1:0-8465 GCA_964450345.1 uncultured Candidatus Saccharibacteria bacterium
TCAAGCTTCGACTTTTTAGCGAAAGACTTAAATCCATTAATCTCCAGACTCTTTAAATGCATGAGTATATTTTAACACATAAGAGAAAGACCGTGTCTATTTTAGTGAAATATTGTCTATGACAAAAATATCTGATGAATCATGATTATATCCAGGATGAATAGTACTACCTATTTCATTTGCCCAGAAGTTTATCATGGACACACCCTCACAATTTACTGTTACGAGTTGAGGACTAACTGCATTAATATTTTTAATACTTGAACTATTTCCACATATTGTTCCACCTTCTGGTCCATAACCTTGAACATTAAAATCAAGATTATCATTCCACGCAGCCGTCACATAAAATGATTTCAGATTAAATGGAGTTTCTGAAGAAATTGTACACACAACTTCAGTACATGCTATTGCATTTTTTGCAGAAATAACAGCATTACGGTAACCACTAGCAATTGTTGCACTACCTCCATCAATTACTATAAAATTATTTTTATATGATGGCATACCCTTATCAGCATAATTCCATTTAAAACCACGATAACCGTCATTAATAATTCCAGAGGTCACATAACCACCAGTCTTGTCTGTTGGTTTTAAATCATCAAAAGTAATTAAATCTGGATTATTTAAAACTACAGGTGTTTGTACTGGTGAATTTACCTTGGTTGTTGGTTTTACAGCTTTTACATCCTTTTTTACTTCATTTTGCACAACTGGCTTTACAACATCTTTAGTCACAACAACCTTAATATATTCCTCAATTCCATCCCACCAGCCATTTCCATTTGTATCTCTATTGTTTTTATCCGTCTTTACACATTTTGAATTATATTGTTCAGCACCGCCACAGACTTCGTCTTGATCTGCTATACCATCTTTATCTGAATCAATTATCATTTCTTGTAAGCTCTGTTCTATCTGAGCTGGTGTATTATTTGTCCCCTTCTTTAATATTGATGAACCTTTTTCAAGATTCAATGACAACACCTTCCAAGAACTATCTTTTTCTTTTATAAAGAAAATTAAAGATTGATTGTAACTATAACTATCTGCATCATCAAATCTTTTTGGTATTGTTGAATATATAGCTTGTTTATCATCTTTCCACTTGTTAACAAAATCTGCTTCTTTCATATCTTTAGATTGTAAGTATAGAAAAGGAGCTATTTTAGAAAATTGCTCAACTTGATCAGAGGGTATTGGGGTATACGAAACACTATTGTAAGCCTTAACATCTGCATTTTTTAATGCTGAATTTAATTCTTCAAAAACACTCCATAATTCATCAGTCTCTGAGATAGCTTTTGCTGGAATATTTTCAGTCACAACAGGTGCGATTATATTTGGTTTAGAAAAATATGTGATGTACGTATATACCCCAACACCTATAAGCAAAAGAAAGATAATGATTCCGATAATTATACCTGTATTACCTTTCTTTTGTACTGATGTTACAGAAGAAGGTTGATTCTGTGCAATCGATGAACTAGGACTAGGAATAGATATTGGCGGCGGAACTGGTATATTTGAAGAATTTAAAATACCAAAAGCCTGATCTATATCAACCATTGTCCAACCTTGACCTAAAAGCATTTTAGTAATAGTTTCACGATTATTTCCCGACTCTAGTTGACTCTTAATGAAAGATAATAATGGGTTCATTTTATATAAACTAAATTTTGATTAATACAATAAAATTATAGCATGCTATCAATCTTAAACACCGCCCTTCTTATACACATGTATCCCAAACTTATGTAATAACACATAGAAAAACCTCGTAGTAATCGTGGGTTTTATTTTTAATTCTTATAGATTTTACCACCCCTTTTCCATGAGTGCATCCTCAGCTGCTGCTTGTTCTGCTTCCTGCTTAGAAGGACCGCTTCCTGAACCAATAAGTTCAGTTCCTAGATATACACCAATAGTGAAAATCTTATCGTGATCTGGTCCTGTATCTTTTAGAAGTTTATAGACCGGAGTATTACCACAGTCATCCTGAGCTCTCTCCTGAAATCTACTTTTAGCATCTAACCAAAGCTTGTGTTTAAAAATCTTCTTAACGTCAGAAGTCTCTAAAATATATTTACTTATAAAACCTTTTGCTGATTCATATCCCTGATCCTGATATATTGCACCAATAAGTGATTCTGTAGTATCAGCTAAAATAATCAGACGTGCACGACCGATATCCTTAGACTCTCCTTTTGATAAAAGAAGGAAATCATTAAGACCAAGAGAAAGTGCTACTCTGCTTAAATTTTGAGTATTAACTATTGCTGAGCGGCATGCAGTAAGCTCACCTTCATCTTTATCTAGAAAGTTATTAAAAAGATAATCAGTAACAACCATTTCCAAAACAGCATCTCCAAGATATTCGAGACGTTCGTTATGAGCCAGGTTTTCACCTTTATGTTCATTAATATAAGAGCGATGTGTAAATGCCTGAAGTAATAGGGGTTTGCTTTTAAATTCAATCCCTATCATTCGCTCTAATTGGTCAAAATTTTTATTCATTTTAAGAAACTTTACCTTCTGAAAGTAATGTAACCGCCTTAGTAATCATAGGCAGTATATCGTCATAGAAATTAAGATCGAGTATATCACTCAACTTAAACCACTGTGCATCATCTAGACCACCCTTTTCTGCTAGCTTAAGCGGTTCATATTCTGATTCTGCTAAATAATAATGTACCTGTTTTCTGATCTTTCCAAGTTCTGGATCACTTGCAATATATTCATTGCTTCCAAGATCCTCTTTAATAGAAATGGTTATGCCGATTTCTTCTTTAATTTTATTTATTGTTCCCTCTCTGACTTCGACACCTGCTGGAATCTTACCCTTCGATAGAGTCCAGTGACCGAATACATCGTGAACTAAAGCTAAGAAAATCTCACCTTCATGTCTAGCGTAAATAATAGCTCCGCCAAGATTCTGAATAGGCATCTGTTCATATGGAATATCTGGAATTTTCTTTTTCTTAGGAGATTCATCGTCCTTACCAGGCTCGCCAATTTCCTTATAAACAGCTCCGAGTACTCCGTTAATGAATTTACCACTGTTTTCACCTCCATAAGTCTTAGCAAGCTCAATAGCCTCATTAATAGCCACCTTAGCTGGTACTTCCTTTCTATCAGAGAATAGAAGTTCATATAGACCAAGTCTTAGGACATTTCTATCCACAGAAGAGATCTTTTCAAGTGGCCATTCTGGAGCAGCTTTAACGATAATAGTATCTAAATCAGCCTTCTTAGAAATGACTCCGTCGAATAGATTTTTAGCAAAACTAATATCACCCGCACCAGGAGCAAATTCCTCCATGTTACGTGTAATTACAATATCTCCTGTCTCATCACTAGCTAAAACACCATCACGAAAATCCCACTCAAAGAGTGATTGCAGTGCGACCGATCTCGATAAGTGTCTATTTGCCATTTTTATTATTTTATTGAAAGAGCGATTTTAGTTAACTTTTATTTATTACTTAGAAGCCTTAGATTTAGTAGCCTTCTTATTAATCTTTGACTTAACGTCAATAATCATAGAACCCTTATAAAATCCGCAGTTTTCGCAAACAACGTGTCTCAAGTGTTTAGAATTACAATTAGAACAAATAGAAACTCTCACGTCATCTAATGCGTGATGAGATCTTCTGTTACCTGTATGAGCTCTTGTAGCTCTCATTCGATTTACCATAGTGGTAACAATATACACCACATTTATACTTTTTGCAATAAAAACAAGGAAAATTAAGAAAATCTCTTTAAAAATGACCTTCTGTGTATCTCAGATAGACCATTTTTACTAATAGATTCATAGTGTGCTTTGGTACCATAACCTTTATGAATATCTAGATTATATTTAGGGTATTTTTTAGAAAATTTTACCATTTCTCTATCCCTCACCACTTTCGCACATATAGAAGCTAGTGAAATCTCTCTCACTTTGTCATCCCCTTTAATAATAGTCTTTTGTTTTAGATACTTCTCTGGAGCTTTTAAAGATCCATCTAAAAGAACTTCTACTTCTTCTGGTTTTAAATTAATTTTTTCTAGACATTTAGATAAAGCACTTTTAATAGCAAAAACTATTCCTTTTTTATCTATAACAGAAGATGAGGACATAAAAACAGCGAATTTAATATCTCCATTCTTATGGTATTTTAGAATTCTCTCGAAAATCTCTTCCCTCTTTTTCTCTGTTAGTTTTTTAGAATCTCTGGCATCAGAAAAATCCTTCTTAATAGAGTTATTAATAAATACAAAAGCACCAACAGACACCGGACCAGCTATAGGACCTCTGCCAGCCTCGTCGATTCCGATAATATATTTAGCTTTTGTTATTTTATTCAATTTTTAAAACTAAATTAGCAATTACTATAATCTCTTACCGCCAAACTTCCATGAATTACCGTTTCTCATAATGATATAAATGCTTTTTTTATCTATATTATTATAAGTATTTAGCCACTCTTCTATCTGATTCTTACTTATATATGTAGTCTGTGGAGTAACAAGCTGATCAAAAGCCACATGTCTGAAAAATAGAAAATCTCTCTTCGCAATCCAAAGACTATACTTATGCAAAGGCATAAAACTTAAATTAAAATAACCATCAAAAAAACTTAAAGCTTTAGCATAGATAAAATATAAGAAAGACAGAGGAGTCGCTACACAATATTTAGTAAACCACCAAGGTAATTTAGAAACTATTTTTCTTAGAGGATCAACAAATGCCCTTACGATCAAATTACCCTCTTTAGCATAAACCCAAGCATGAAAATTTCCTCCGCTTTTAGTATTTCTAATCACAGAATCTAGACCGGCTTTAGGTTTCTTTAAATGATGTAAAACACCTATACAATAAACCAAATCAAAACCGCTAGAATTAAAATCTGTTATATCCGCCTGAATTATTTCAACATTAGGTAAATTCTTTTTAGCAGAAAGCACAGAATCACCTAAATCTACTCCCACGAGTTTAGAAGGATTCCAATCTTTCATATGAACAAGCAAACTACCATTACCACAACCGAGTTCTAAAACACTATTTCCTGCAACATCATCTTTTTTAATTGGTAAAAACCAATCTTCAAATTGATCTCTAGTATAAACAGATCCTTCTGGAAGATTATTCCAAGAAGTAGCGAAGGCTTGTGCCGTTTTTTTGTCTAATTCCATCTATTTAATATATCAGAATCTTAAATTAATAAAATAGCTTCTCATTTTAATCAATATCCATTTTGTGACCACTTTTCTGGTATAATCAGAAATACCGATATGAAGTTTACCCACCTACATACACATAGCCACTATTCTCTGCTTTCTGCACTACCTAAGGCCAGCGAACTAGCTAAAAAAGCCAAAGCTTTTGGTATGACCGCTCTAGCTATTACAGATAATGGAAACCTATACGGTGCAATAGAATTTTATAAAGCTTGTAAGAAACAAGAAATCAAACCTATCCTAGGATTAGATGCATATGTCGCTGTTCGTTCCAGAAAAGATATGCAGGCTGGTATCGACAATAAAAGATCTAGATTAGTCCTGCTCGCAAAAAATGAAGAGGGTTATAAGAACCTAATTAAATTAGTTACTATTTCTCAGCTTGAGGGATTTTATTATAAACCTCGTATCGATAGAGAATTAATCACAGCGCATCATGCTGGATTAATTTGTATCATTCCATCATTCTCAAGTGATGTGACAAACGCATTAAAAGCTAGAGACACTGTAAAAGCAAAAGAAAGAATTGAATTCTATAAAAGTGTTTTCGGTCCTGACCTATACATTGAAATAACACATCATCCAGAAATAGATAACCATGAAGCTTTAATGGATACATTAATAGCTTTTGCAAAAGAAAATAATGTTCCCATCATGGCTGCTCATGATGTCTACTACATGAATCCAGACGACAGAATGGCCAGAGAAACATTAATGATGGTTAATACTCACGGAGATGCTTCTGACAGAATCTCAGACAGTGATGAAGAAGATTTTTCTTTTATTTCTCCAGAAAGAGCAGAAGAATTATTTAAGAATGAACCGGAAGCTTTAGCTAATACCATTAAAATAGCTGAGGAGTGTAATTTAAATATTGAATTAGGAAAGTGGACCTTCCCTGATCTAAAAGTTGAGAGTGGAAGAACATATGATGAAGAGTTAAGAGTTTTAGCCTATGAAGGTATAGCTAATCGTGGCTTGAAAAAAACCGAAGAAGTTACTAAACGTCTAGATTACGAATTAGAAGTTATTAAGAACAAAGGATATGCGAAATACTTCCTAGTGGTAGCTGACCTACTTCGTTATTCTCATGAAAATAAAATCCTAACTAACATCAGAGGATCAGTGGCTGGTTCTCTTACTACTTATCTTACACATATTACGAACGTAGATCCGTTAGACTATAAACTACCATTCGAACGTTTCTTAAACCCAGAAAGACCGAGTGCCCCCGATATCGATATGGACTTCGCCGATAATCGTCGAGACGAGGTTATTGAATATGCTCGTAGAAAATATGGCCACGATAAAGTAGCCCAGATTGGTACATTCGGTACAATGATGGCCCGCGGTGCCGTTCGTGATACTGCTCGCGCCCTAGGTTATCCATATGATATTGGAGATAGAATTTCAAAACTAATTCCTATGGGTGCACAAGGTTTCCCAATGACTATCGACAGAGCCCTAGAAGAAGTAGCTGAATTGAAACAGATGTATGAAAAAGAGGCTGATACAAAACGCATTATAGACATGGCAAAAAAGATTGAAGGTTGTGCTCGACACATTTCTGTTCATGCTGCTGGTGTGGTTATTGCTCCGAATCCTCTAATCGAATATGTACCACTACAGTACGATACTAAAGGTGAAAATAAGATTATTACTCAGTACGATATGCATGGTGTTGGTGAAGATGGAGTGGGACTTCTAAAATTCGACTTCCTTGGAATTAGAAACCTATCCATTCTTGCTGATGCAGTAGATAGAGTAAAGAAAGTAGAAAATAAAGACGTCGACATAGAAAAGATTCCTATGGACGACCCTAAGACTTTTGACATACTCGCAAAAGGAGAAACCATAGGTCTATTCCAGCTAAACGGAACAGGAATGACTAAATTCCTTAAAGATCTAAAGCCGTCTACTATTCACGATATTAATGCTATGGTGGCACTTTACCGTCCAGGTCCACTAGAATCTATTCCTGAATATATCGAGAGAAAACACAATCCTAAAAAAGTTAAATTCCTAGACCCTAGACTGAAGGATATTCTAGATCGTTCATTCGGAGTTATTACATACCAGGACGACGTTATGATGACCGCTATTAAACTAGCTGGTTATTCATGGCTTGAAGCAGATAAACTGAGAAAAGCGATGGGTAAGAAAATTCCAAAAGAAATGCAGGAACAGAAAGAAAAACTTCTAACAGGTTTCGTTAAAAATGGTCTATCAGAAGAAAAAGCTCAGGAACTATGGAAACTTATTGAACCTTTCGCTGCTTACGGTTTCAACAAAGCCCACGCTGCTTCATACGGACGTGTAGCCTATCAGACTGCATATATGAAGGCGAACTTCCCCGCTATATACATGTCAGCAGTTCTTACAGCAGAATCTGGTGATGTAGAAAAAATTGGTGAAATAGTTCAGGAATGTAAGAGAATGAATATCCCTGTTCTTCCTCCAGATATCAATGAAAGCTTTAGCCAATTCACAATCATCAAAGGAAAACCAGAATCTCAAATAGAAGCAGAGAAAGTTGATCGTATTAGATTCGGACTATTAACCATTAAAAACTTCGGTCAGGGTGTAGCTACTTCTATTATTGAAGAAAGAAAATTAAATGGTAAGTTCACATCTCTAAGTAATTTCCTATCACGAATACACGATAAAAATTTAAATAAAAAATCTCTAGAAGCACTAATAAAAGCTGGAGCACTCGATGCTTTCGGAGAAAGAGGACAGATGCTTGCAAACATTGAAGAAATGCTTAACTTTAACCGTGAAGCTACGAACTTAGATAAAACTCATGATTCACTATTCGCTAATCTATCAGGACACTCCCCTCATGAATTAAATCTTAGACCCGCAGATCCTGTTAAAAAAGAACAGAGCTTAGCTTGGGAAAAAGAACTTCTAGGACTATATATCACGGGACACCCTCTCGATAAATTTAGAGAAATATTATCTAAACGTGACATAAATATTGCAAAAGCAAAAGAAACCCTAAAAGACGGTAAAGCTGTAATACTAGGAGGACTTATCGAGGAAGTAAAACCTATCAATACCAAAAAAGGAGAACTAATGGCATTCATTAGACTCATGGATTTTTCAGGAACAATAGAGTGTGTTGTTTTCCCTAAAACTTTTGCTACTGCAAAAGATATTGTGGCTGTAGATAAGTGTGTAGCACTAAGCGGAAAAATGTCCGAAAGAAACGGTGTTATGACAGTTATTATAGA
>CAYVEL010000028.1:0-3395 GCA_964450345.1 uncultured Candidatus Saccharibacteria bacterium
AAGAAACTCTAAGTGCCGGCCTTACCACTGTAACATTTCGGCTACTTTGTGAATCGCTATTCTTTCAGCTTCACTGTTTTCTTTAATTTTCGGATAAACTTCCAGAACCTCTTCAATTGTGACACAGAGGAGAATCCACCTTAATAAGACAGTTTGTTCACGAGGACTATTAATTTCTGTCTGATTATATAATTTGCGGATTTTTTCGGGGGAGTCACATGCGTAAACTAACTTCCTAAAATCTCTCTCTTTCGCGAAATCGTAAAAAATTTCTTTGATTAGCATAAAGAATCCATTGATCCCACCGGGACCAAATATTCCTTTCAGAATATACTTATATAGCTTCTTTAATGCAAAACTTTCCATTCTTGAACGATCGGGTGTGTTATCAAAGGCCTCTATAATCTCGATGAAATTTGAAGCTCTTTTTACCTCGATTTTTGACAGATGAAACCATTTTATGAGTGATGTCTTCCTTAGATCGTCATCCTCAATTGATAATTCAAATATCTTTTTGGCTTGTTCGGCCACGAAAATTTTTCCGTAAAACGTATTATAGGTGCGATCTTTCAGCACCTCTAGGACGTATTCTGGTTTAGCGTTTAATTTCTCCGCTACCAGTAAAGTTAAAGAATCCATTTGTTACCTCCTTTCTGGGTTAGGTTTGTTTTGGTGCTGTTTAATCCGATACTACTTCTATTGATAGGGGATGTCAAAGGTAAATTAAAAGACCGGCAGAAACCGGTCTTTTAATTTGTTTGTGGCGCCGCCTCACTTCGTTCGGCGGCATCCTACAAAAATATAGTCGTTCGTTACTCTCACTCCTTATTTTTGTGGAGATGGGCGGAATTGAACCGCCGTGCAAATGAACCCTTCAGACGAATCTACAATGCATAGTAAATTTATTGTGTTGCCACAGTTTAAGTTATAAAGCTTGGAACTTACAAAATACTTTATAACCGATTTTCTAATTCTCGGTTTTGTTTAGAAAAGTCACAAAACCCATCCATAGAAGTGAACAAGGGGATCGGTCCTTATGGAAAGAAACCGAGCCTTGTCGCCTAGGCGTTAGCGTAAGCGAAAGTAAAGTCTTTTGATCCAAAATATGGAGAAAGTGTCTTTGCATTTATTGTTCGAGCCTTTTTAAGAGTTACTCGAGCTCTGCATTGCACGAAAGAAGAAGCATCATCTGTCGATGCCTAGCATCCCCATGAATTAAAACAGCCGAACAGTTTTTGTTTTGCTGAATTAATAATTTTTCAACGTTCTACGAATCTCGCGGTCACCCTCGCGTTTCTTAATACTTTCACGTTTATCTATACTAGACTTACCTTGAGCGATAGCGATTTCTACCTTGATTTTCGTGCCTTTATTATACATTGAAATAGGCACTACTGTCAATCTGCTATCTGCTTCTAAAGATGCGAGTTTTCCTATTTCTTTCTTATTTAATAGAAGTTTTCTATTTCTGTATGGGTCATATTCAGCAGGTGTGTTTTTTTCTTGAAATGGTGGAATGAAAGCTTTAATAAGAAATGCTTCGCCACCACGAATAAGAACATATGAACCTTCGAAAGAGCCTTGATGATTACGAATACTTTTTACTTCAAGACCAATAAGCTCGATTCCTGCTTCGAACTTATCTTTAATAACGTAATTTAATTTTGCTTTTCGATTTTCTATTAACATACTGAAGGCGTAATTAGACATTTTTAATTTTCGCCTTGAGATAAATATATCAGAACAAGAGGGAATGACCTTTATTTACATACTCTATATATTGTGGTATTGTCTAAATGGGATTTTCAATAATTCTAAATTAGGTTTGTATCCATTCGGGGCGCTGGGTGGAGCTTAATTTTGGACAGAATTATGGAGGATGTTCTATGACAGAAATCATAAACCAAATAACGATTTGGAACTGTTTCCAAATCTTTTTCGTTGTCGTTCTTTGTATTCTCGTTTATCGCGAGAAGCGGAGTTTCGATAAGCGGTGTCACGACAAATACTGCCAATGTCGTGACATAAAAATCACACACTACATGACTCCTGTTGGGGAAGTGGGCAAGTGGGGTGATGGTCGTTACGATTCCATCTCGATCGGCGAGTGTAATAGATGTAAGACAAAGTGGCTTTACAAGACTTGCATCTCTTATTTCAACTGGGTCGAAATTACTTGGCGGAAGATTTTTCATCACGGCGAATTTAAGCCGGCCGATGAGAACTTACTGAACGATGTTTTGGGATTAACCAGAAATAAGTCGGCTCGTGTTTTTGGAAAGCATAACTGCATTCCAGAGCATCCGCTCGATGGACTCGGCATAGCTATTAGAGGAATTGATTTCCCGGCAATGAGAAAAAGATTGATGTTAGAGGGTAGGATCAGACTTGGTTTGACTGTAAGAGGGAAGCCGAAGATAAGGGTCACGACGAGTAACGTTGTTACTCCTGTTCGTAAGGCCGCTTAATAACTTGAACGGTTTTTGCCGATTTGGTTTTGGTTTTTGAAGGGGTCGTATTCTTACGGCCCTTTTTTATTGGTCAAAATTTTGATAATATCGATAGATGAATAAGAAAATTTGGAAAGGAAGTAATGGTGGTAAAAAGAATAAAGGATTAAAGAAAATAATAGAGAGTTATGTAAATAATTTCTTTTTCCTTATTTTTATTTTTGTCATTGTCGGATCGATCTATTCATATGTTTCCGATAAAAATACACCTAGTAATTTAATATCTTTAACAGACTTAACTACGGAAGTTAATAAAGGTAATGTTGATTCTATTAAAGTTAATGGTAATGAATTAAATATTAAATTAAAAGACGGTAAAGAGCTTACTGGAAAGAAGGAAATAGAGACAGGTTTATCTGATGCTCTTGTAAATTATGGTGCTGATAAGGATAAGTTGAGAGCTGTGAAGATCGATATTGAATCTGCTTCTGGTGCTATGTACTGGATTTTGAATATTGCACCATTTATTTTCCCTCTAATATTTATTGCAGTATTTTTCTGGATGATTTCAAGACAGGCTAAAGGTGCTGGTGGTCAGGCATTTAGTTTTGGTCAGTCACGCGCTCGTATGATAGCTGCAGATGATACAAAACAGAAAGTTACTTTTAAAGATGTTGCGGGTGCTAAAGAAGCTAAGGTGGAATTAATGGAGATCGTAGATTTCTTAAAGAATCCTAAAAAATTCTTTGATATTGGCGCGAGAATTCCTAAAGGAATAATGCTGATGGGTGCTCCTGGTACTGGTAAGACACTTCTAGCTCGTGCTGTAGCAGGTGAGGCAGGAGTGGCCTTCTTCTCTATATCAGGTTCTGAATTCGTAGAAATGTTCGTGGGTGTGGGTGCTTCAAGAGTTAGAGATTTATTTAAAATGGCAAAGCAGATGTC
>CAYVEL010000028.1:3495-7781 GCA_964450345.1 uncultured Candidatus Saccharibacteria bacterium
AGACATGACAGATTAGAAATATTAGAAATACATGCTAGAAAAAAGCCTTTTGCTGATGATGTTAAACTCGATGTTATTGCTACTCGTACTCCAGGATTTTCTGGTGCAGATCTTTATTCTCTAATGAACGAGGCTGCCATCTTAGCTGCACGTGAAGATAGAAAGACAGTAGCTCAGAATGATTTGATTCGTGCTATTGAAAAAGTAATGCTAGGCCCAGAAAGAAAGAGTCATCTATTTAGTCCAAAAGAAAAAGAAATTACTGCATACCATGAAGCCGGACATGCACTAGTGGGTTCTGTATTAACTCATGCTGATCCAGTTCATAAGATATCTATCATCTCTCGTGGTAGAGCAGGTGGATACACACTACACTTACCTTTAGAAGATAGAAAATTGCAGACAAGTAAAGAGTTCCTAGATGATATAGCTCTTTCACTCGGTGGATATGTAGTAGAGAAGAAAGTTTTCGGAGATGTTACGACTGGTCCTTCAAATGATTTACAAGTGTCTACTGCGCTCGCTCGTGATATGGTTACTAAGTATGGTATGTCTCCAAAGTTCGGAGCTATTGCATTAGAAGGAGCTGGAGGTAGAGCAATGTTCGGTAAGGGGGTAGAAGATAGAGAGCATTCAGAAAAGTTTAGCGCTGAAATAGATACAGAAGTAGCTAGAATTATGGCCGATGCACTTCGTAGAGCAGAGGAGGTAGTAGATGCTCATAGACCCCTTCTAGATGCTATTGCTAAGAGATTGATTGAAAAGGAAACTATTGAAAGAGAAGAATTTGAAAAGATATTAGAAGCTCATGGAGTGGTGGTGAAGAAAAAGAAGGAAGAGGTTAAGTAATTTTAAAATAAATAATCCCGTTTTTGAGACTTTTAATCGTCTCAAAAACGGGATTATTTATTTTTGTCCACCCTCTTGGATTCGAACCAAGGACCCCCGAGGTATAAGCTCGATGCTCTAACCAACTGAGCTAAGGGTGGATTTCGTGTACAATAAACAATAATATAGCATAAAAATTGCTGGTCAAGTATAATGTATGTAAATATGCGAAAAGGTTTTACACTCATTGAAATACTAGTAGTAACTTCTATAATATCTCTTATATCGAGCGTTACTATTACCTCTACCGGAACAGCTAAGGCTAAAGGTAGGGATGCTTTGCGTGCTGAACAGGTCAGACAAATAAATAATGCTACTCAGCTTTATATTTCAGCTAATGGTAAAGCTCCAAATTTCAATAATCCGAATTGTGATGCACAGCCAGATACACCACCAGATATCTCCTCAGCTTCTAATTGTTTAGCGTCGGCTTCTGCTACTTTCGGTAGTGTACAGAGAGATAATTGGGATGCTTTTAAAACACAACTTTCTCCTTATATTAAAAACTTAAAAGATGATCCATGTGGAAGTGCTGGATGTAAATCTAAAGACGGAGAGTATACGGGCTATACTTATGTTGCTCCTTACGCAATGCAATATATGTGTGAATCCGTAAGTAACGTTTACTGTGCAGATTCTTATCAGATATATTCTCCTGCAGAAACAAAAAATAATTATATATCTGGTAATCCTGGAAACGGAGAGGATTATTTTGGTAAAATTGTTGCCAATGCTAATAAAACAGTTAATGTGGCGGTGGTATTTTCCGGAACGTCTGCTTTTTATCCAATGATGATGATTAATACTCCAAATGGAAGTTATACATGTAATCAATCTCAAGGTTCATGTACTTATTCTTTAAAAAATGGTGAACATTTAGGTGCTATTTTCTCTTATGTTCCTGATGCTGGTGACGTTTTTGATGGGTGGACTGACAATTATGGTAATACATTTTGTTCAGGTCAAATGTGTAATGTGACAATAGATACAGCAGCTCATACAAGTGATATTGTTTTAACGGCACATTATCACTATGATGCTAGTAAGGTTTTTCACTAATTTAAATTAGTTTCTAAATATTATTCTAGATGAATAATATTGTTGCCTCTTTTTTCAATTTCATTTTTAACTTCAGGATGTTTCTCAAGAGTAGGTGAGGTTTCTATTATGTTTCGTGCTTCTGTACGAGCAGCTTCAACCATTTTAATATTCTTAAGCGCTTCCATAGCGATATCAGATATTCCCCACTGCTTTAGACCGAGTAAATCTCCTGTTCCACGGAATTGTAAATCGTATTCAGCTAGCTCGAAACCGTTTTTCGCTGTTTTGAGTGCTCTTAGTCTGTCGGCTGTCTTTTTGTTTTTTGTTTCGGCGAAAACATAACAATAGGCTTGATGATTTCCTCTTATTACACGACCTCTTAGTTGATGAAGCTGGGCAAGACCGAATCTGTCACCACCTTCGATGATTATTACTGTCGCATTTGGGACATTTACTCCGACTTCAACTACTGATGTGGCACAGAGAATATGAGTTTTGCCTTCGGAAAAATTTTTCATGGATCCATCTTTTTCTGCTGGTTTCATTTTTCCGTGAAGTATGCCAATTTTAAATTCTGGAAAAATATCTTTCTGTAGTCGTTTTGCTTCAGCGATAACTGATTTTGCTTCTAGCGCTTTTTCATCTTCTGGATCTGGTTCGTCGATTCTAGGACAAATAATATAGGCCTGTCTTCCAGCTTTTAATTCTGTTCTTAGTCTTTCGTAATATTCTTCGCGTTTAGCGTTTGGAACAATCTCAGTAATTATTGGTTTGCGTCCTGTAGGCATTTGATCAAGAACTGTTAGATCAAGGTCTCCGAAAATGGTTAAAGCGAGCGTTCGAGGGATTGGTGTAGCTGTCATAGATAGGAGGTGTGGAGCGCGCTTCCTTCCATCTTCGTCTTTAGAGACTAGAGTAGCGCGCTGCTTTGTTCCGAAGCGGTGCTGTTCATCTATGATTACATAAGCTAAGTTTTTAAACTTAACTGTTTTCTGAATTAATGCATGAGTTCCAATTAGTATTGGTATTTCGCCGTTTGCTATCCATTTTAATAATTGAGTTTTAGAAATATCGGTCCAGCCTGTTGGGTTTATTTTTGATGGAAATTTTCTACAGCCACTGCTAGTCATTAAGGCGATATTAATATTTAGATATGAAAAGAATTTAATGAATGATTCGAAGTGCTGGGTGGCCAGAATTTCGGTCGGACACATATATGCGACTTGAAGCCGGCCGAAATTCTGGCCGACTGGTCTAGACTGTATGACTGAGTATGCTGTAGCTGCTGCGACTGCTGTCTTACCAGAACCGACATCACCCTCGAGTAGGCGAGACATGGGTTCGTTTTTTGCGAAGTCATTCAATATGTCTTTAATAGCATCTTTTTGGGCTGGAGTAGCTTCGAATGGGAAGCGTTTAATAAACTCATTTACATTTTCGATTGTAGGAGTGATTGAGAAAGCGGGGTTTTTCTTGTATTCAGCTTTAGCTTTTTGTTTAATAATTTGAATAAAGAAAACTTCTTCAAAAGCAAAACGCTTCTGAGCCACAATAGCGTCTCCCTCTTTTTGCGGAGCATGAATCCAGATTAGAGCAGTCTTAATCTGAGGTAAATTATATTTAGATAAAATATCTCTAGGGATAGGGTCGGGAAGATTATCGAGTGCGCCTGATTTAATAATTTTCTCTATTGCATAATAAATCCAGTTAGAGGTAATACCTTGAGACTCTGGGTATACAGGATATATACGATTTAGATTTTGTTCAGTCTCAGAGTTTTCTGATTTAATATTTTCAAATAAACTGTCACCTATATTAAGTGGAATTTTTGCTACCACTTCTACTTTAGGATTTGAGAAATATAACTCTTCTTTTCTTTCTGAAATTTTACCTTCAGCTCTTACGAGTGCTCCCTTGTGAAGCATCTTAGCTATATATGGCTGATGGAACCAGATACATTTAATAGTACCTGTTTCATCCTCGATATATCCTTCACTCATCGGGATTTTTTTGATATATGCTTTACTGGTTTTTAAACCAGAAATTTTTCCAAATATTACAGCGTCGTCACCTTTCTTAAGTGAATCAATAGTCTGCATTTTAGAAGTGTCACCGTATCTTGAAGGGAAGTGATACAGAAGATCTATTGGCATTTTAATACCAAGTTTTGATAAGGCCTTTTTTTGTAAGGGATTTAAGCGGAAATTTTTTTCTATTGGGCTATACAGATCCATGAAGTGATTCTACTACAAAAAGAATTTTTAGAATATTAATTATAGACATTATTGAAATTAAAATCCTCGGTCACCGTAGTGCCGAGGATTGAGGGGGCTTAATCCCGACCTTATCTACACATG
>CAYVEL010000029.1:0-7767 GCA_964450345.1 uncultured Candidatus Saccharibacteria bacterium
TATCTCTGTATTCTAACCTTTTCTACTTTTTCTGCTGATTTTGGATTAGCACCTTTTTTACCCTTTGCATCTTTTTCTGCGTCAGCTGCCTCCAACATTTCTTTTCTAGCTTCTTCATCCATTTCAGACATATCAGTAGAATCACCCTCCTCTACCACAGCATCTCCTAAAGCCTTAACCTTTTCTTCTTCAGAGTAGAAATAGAAGAATTCCTTTCCTCTCTTCACCTTATATAGTGGTGGCTGAGCAACATATATATGTCCGTGTTCAATCAAAGGTCTGAAATATCTATAGAAAAGAGTAAGCAGAAGAGTTCTAATATGCTCTCCATCCACATCCGCATCGGTAGCGATAATAATCTTATGATATCTAAGCTTCTCTAGAGAGAAAGTATCTCCAATAGCTGTACCGAAAGCTAGAACGATATTCTTAATCATCTCTGATGCAAGCATTCTATCTAGACGAGCTCTCTCGATGTTAAGAATTTTTCCTCTTAGAGGTAGGATAGCCTGAATTCTTCTGTCACGTCCTGTCTTAGCAGAACCTCCTGCGGAATCTCCCTCCACTATAAATAGCTCTGATTCTGAAGCATCACGTGACTGACAGTCAGCTAGCTTTCCAGGAAGTGTCATTCCTTCTAGTACTCCTTTTCTTAAGACAGAATCCTTAGCAGCTTTAGCAGCCTTTCTAGCTTTCATGGCTAGAACTGCTTTACCCACAATAGCGCGAGCGTCTTCAGGATTTTCTTCAAAGAATGCATTAAATGCTTCACCGAAAACAGTAGCTACAGCACTCTGTGCTTCTACTGATCCAAGCTTAGCCTTAGTCTGTCCCTCGAACTGAATCTCTCTAAGCTTTACAGAAACTACTGCAGTAAGACCCTCCAATACATCATCTCCTGTAAAACCACCTTCATCATCCTTAATTAAATTATTATTCTTAGAATATGTATTTATAGTTCTAGTAAGTGCTGTTTTAAAACCTGTAACATGAGTTCCTCCTTCACCGTTATAGATATTGTTAGCGAAAGCTAGCATTCTGGTACTCATATCATCCACATACTGAAGTGCAACCTCTACAGATTCAACACCTTCAACGCTCTTTGAGATATAAAAGATATTTTTATGTAATGGCTTAAATAGCTGATTACTGAATTTAACTAGAGATGAGATACCACCTTCGAAATAGAAAGTGTAAGATGGAGCATCAATACCTAAATCTGCTAGATAAAAATCCTTCTTAATATCCACCTCTCCTGTCCAATTTCTAAGATCTAAAATAGCAATCTTAAGACTAGGCACTAGATATGCCTGCTGTCTTAAATGATTTACTACACGATTATAATCAAACTCAACACCTTCCTTAAAAATCTCTTTATCTGGCTGGAATGAAACTATAGTACCGTTATTTTCTGTCTTAGATATTTTCTTAACATCGTACTTTTTCTTACCCTGAGAATATTCCTGAGAATAAACTGAGCCATCTTTATGAACTACTACTTCACAAAATACTGAAAGAGCGTTCACTACAGATGCACCTACTCCGTGTAAACCTCCGGAAACCTTATAACCTTCACCACCGAATTTACCTCCGGCATGAAGAACTGTCATGATGGTCTCAAGTGCACTGACCTTAGTCTGCTTATGAATATCTACTGGAATTCCACGACCATTATCTACTACTCTGATTCTGTTATTAGGCAGAAGAGCTACCTCAATGCGATTAGCAAAACCACCCATCGCTTCGTCACGAGAGTTATCGAATATTTCCCAAATAAGGTGATGTAATCCATCAGGACCTGTAGTACCAATGTACATACCTGGTCTCTTTCTGACTGGTTCTAGACCCTCTAGGACGGTAATTTGTTCTGCACCATAATTACCTTTTTTCTCTTCTTTTTCTTTTGCCATTTATATTAAAAAATATAGGCGCCATAAGGCTTTCCTATCCAAGTATTATACCAAATAATAAAGTCCAAAACCATTGACGGTTAAGCCAATCTGTTGATGTCTACGCCAAAAAACTTAGTGTCTTGGCTATATTTATAAAATAATTTAATTATCTAACCTTAAAACCTCTATCTGCTACAGTTTTATAGATTTTATCCATTACAGCGTTAATTTCTTCGTCAGATAATGTCTTTTCATATGACTGAAATACCATTCTGAAAGCATAAGAAGTAATTTCTTTACCTGTTTCATCTTTCTTCTTAAATACGTCAAAAAGCTCATGACGTCTAAGCAAAGTATCAGCGCCACTTTCTTTAATAGAATTAAATATAATATTCCAAACTTCTTCTGAAGATTCTGTACCCACGAATAATGCAATATCTCTAACCATGAAAGGATAATTAGATACTGGAGTGTATTTCTTCTGTGATGCCTTTTCGTAATTTAATTCAGAGTAATTTTCTGGAAGTTTAATATTTTTTAAGATGTCGGTTAAATCTATCTCGATGATTGAATTGTTGCCGATATTCTTAATACCACCCTTAATGTCTGAACCGAATTTCTTTGATATCTCAGCTATAGCAAGTTTTATTTTATCTTCGCTCTTAACACCTTTTATTTTCTTAATCTGAGAACCTGAAATAGCTAAATGTAGAAATTCACCGTCTTTAGTAAATACTTTTCCTATTTCAAATAGACCGACATAATCAAGTCCTAGAAGAGGAGCATTGTTCACATTCATTTCTAGTGATTTAATCATTCCCTCTTCTAAATTCTTTCTTAATGCTGATTTATCTTTTGCTAAAGGATAAGCTACCTCTAAATCACCTTTAGCCACTAGAGAATAAAGATATACTTCAGAAAAGCCCAAACCAGTCAGAATATTTCTAATAGCATCAGAAATATACATAATAGGCTCCACTGCTACCTTTCTGTCTAAATCATCCGTCTTAACAGCTTTAACATTCTCATATCCGTGAATACGTCCGATCTCATCCACATAGTCATCGGCAATATTTAAATCAATTCGATATGAAGGGGATGTAAGTTCTATCTGATCGCCATTTTCTTTTACGGTAACATCTAGACTATTTAATATTTTTACGATTTCTGCATTAGTTATTTCTCCACCATAACGTTCTATTAAATAACTAAATGTAGTATTAACAGTAACTGTAGAATTATTTTTATCTCCAATATCAGTAATAGTACTGAACTTAGCACCAGGGCTTACTTTAGAAACTAAATCTGAGAAAGCGACCATAGCCTCTTCTGTAATAATATTCGGAACAGTGTTTTCATATCTCTTAACAGCGTCAGTCTTAATTCCTACTTTATTAGAAGTACGTCTAATCTGAGTAGAATTGAAGTTGGCAGACTCTAAAATAATATTTTTAGTATTAGCATCTACCTCTGCTTTCTTACCACCCTTAACACCAGCAATAGCCAGAGGACCTTCGTCATCAGCAATAATCATTATTGATTCATCTAGTGCGATGTCTTTATTATCTAGAGTTACAAGCTTCTCTCCTGTCTTAGCCATTCTGACAGTAATACCTCCAACCACTTTATCAGCATCAAATGCGTGTAATGGTTGACCAATGTCAAACATGACATAGTTAGAAGCATCAACTATGTTATTAATAGATCTTTGACCAATACTCTCTAGAGACTTCTTTAGCCATTCTGGAGACGGACCAATCTTAATACCAGAAACTTTTCTACCGATATATCTAGTACATTTTTCAGCTTCTATTTTTACTGAAATAGGACTGACTGAATTATCAGCTAAAATATTCTCTGCTTTTTTATTTATAAAAGGAAGTTTTGTGATAACAGAAAATTCACGAGCAATTCCTCTATGAGAAAGTGCATAATGCATTCTGTCTGGAAGAACCTTAATATCCATGACAGTGTCGTCAGGTTTTGATTCTATTCCTTCTACTTCGAAGGCGTGAAAAGTAATAAGATTTTCTAACTCTGGAACAGCAGGTAAATCTTTATCAAAATACTTTTTTATCCAATTTAAAGAAATTATCATATTAGAATTGATTAATCATTCTTAAGTCACCATCGTACATCTTACGTACGTCGTCGATACCGAAGCGGAGCATGACCACGCGGTCGAAACCGAACCCGAAGGCGTATCCCTGCCATTCATTTGGATCAAGTCCTGCTGCTTTAATAACGCTTGGGTGAACTAGTCCACCTCCACATACTTCCATCCATTTATCACCTCTCTTAAGGTCCACTTCTACTCCAGGCTCTACGAAACCGAAGAAGCTTGGACGAAATCTAATCTCGACATCCTTACCATAAAGCTTCTGAACGAATTCCATTAATGTGCCTTTTAAGTGTGCCATTGAAACTTTTTTTGCTACATATAATCCTTCTACCTGATAGAACTGTGCCTCATGAGTAGCATCTGTAGCTTCATTTCTAAACACTCTTCCTAAAGCAGTAACTTTAAAAGGAGGAGTATGTGTCTGCATGTATCTAACCTGAATTGGAGAAGTGTGAGTTCTTAAAAGATGCTTCTCTCCATCTGTCTTTTCTTTAATCCAAAAAGTATCCTGCATATCACGAGCTGGATGATCTTTAGGAACGTTTAAAGCATCAAAGTTATAAAATTCTGTTTCTAGTTCTGGTCCTGAAGCAATCTCAAAACCCATTTCATTAAAAATACTGAAAACCTCTCTGTATAGAGCGGTTATAGGGTGTAAATGGCCTTTGTTTTCCATAATAATCAATCCTAACAAAAAAACGTCTTATTATCCAACTTAATTTTGACCTAAATCAATAGAATAGTACTTATCTCCTTCTCTTAAATAGACAATATTGTCTGAGTCTATACGGAAATCGGAATCTTTAATATCTGAAATAATGAATTTATTTTTTGGAGATTTAACATCTGCATCAACAACAAAAACACCTTCTTTATCAGAATAAATAATCACATCATTTCTATAAGGGAAATAATCAAAATATTTTAATCCATCTGCAACTACAATTCTATTTTCCAAATCACAATCATTCTTTGAACACATAAAGTCAGGAATAAAATTCTTATTACCTGTCCAAGCAGAATACACAGTATTATCTTTATCACTATATATCAGCATTTTTTCATAGAACTTAGCATTATATCCGGTAGTGGTAGCTAAGACATAAGACAGCGGACTTGTTGTGGTGGCGAATAGATCGCTCGCATATTTATATGCCTTAGTAATTTCAGTCTTTGTATCTTTTGAATCTTTTTTTGTCGTAGTAGCTAAAGCCTTTGTACTAGTAGATATAGTGATATTTTTTATAATTTCATTCTTAACTATATTCTTTGGTACTGTTATTGTCTTACCTTTACTTATAAACTGTTCCTTTACGTAAAGATATTTTGACCAGTCTGTATAACCATCTCTCACCACTTTAACTGTATATCTCTTTGGTGTTAAATCTTGAATAAAAAATGAATTTCTAAAAAAACCAGTCTCACCAACTTTCTTACCGTCTAAGTAAACCTCTGCACCATCATAAGGCACCTCTAAATATACTGCGCCAGTTTTTACTAAATTATAATCTTCATCGAGTCTGTATCCACTTGAATACAAAACAACAATAGGTAGTAAGATAATAAAAAATATTACGAAAACAATTAGAAAAAATATTCTTCGAATTTTTGAGAGGGGTTTAACCATAGTGAATATTTTACCTTATCTATGCTTAGGAGTCACCCAGAATCCCATATACTTACCGATCATTAATCTAGTCTGTGCATCTAGTCCTGGAATAGCACCGAAAATTGTCACAGAAATAGGAACGAAAATCCACTGAATAGCCATAATAAATTTCTTAAATGTAATTTTCTTTGTTCCCTTCGGTGGTTTTGGTAATAGACTCATAGAGATTACTGATGACACTATAATACCTGTCATAGCAATAAGCATTAAATCTCTAGTCATGATTGGAAGATTGTAAGACAATACTGAATTTTGAAAATTTCCAGAACCAATCATAGAAGGTAGCCAGCCTAAAAAGAAAATAAGAATAGGATTTGTAGCTAGAGACCAGAAACCTTCTATCTGTACATACATCATTCTGAACTTCTTTCTTAGAGGTATCTTCTTATTTTTTATAAAACCAAAAAGAATATAAGGTAGATTTTCCACACCCCAAGTCCATCTTCTCTGTTGTTTGTAAATATTAATTAAAGTCTGCCAGAAAGAATGCGCTAAATTGGCATCCATAGAAACAGGATAAGAAATCGGCATTACTTCATAATCACCGTCATACTTCATAAAACAGTTCCAGAAAATTCGAGAATCTTCTGACACCATATTTTTCTGCCAATAACCCACTTCATACAAAGTAGAAAAAGGAATGGCATGTGAAGAAAATGTAGCAAGCTTTTCTGGTCTCTCTTGCTGAATCATTTGCCAAAATGTTCCAGAAAAAGCCACCACTCTAGATAAAGCTGGTGACTGCCAAATATTATTATTATAAAGAGGAATAGGCTGATATGAAGTTCTGTATGGTCTAGGACTTGTTAAAAAATACCAAGTTAAACATAAAAAATACTGACGATACACTATAGTATCGATATCAAAAGCAGAAACTAGAACATCTTTATAGTTAATATTATGTGCATCTAAAACTAATTTTCTAGCCTCTTCTGAAGCGTAAGAAATGTTAGAGCCTTTTCCTGCTATTTCACCAACTACATCTTTTGGATGAACAGTAATGATCAGATGTCCGAAAAATCTACTGTATTTATTTTTAATATAATCAGCTAACTTCTTAGCATTCTCACCAGCACGTTCCTCAATAGCCAGAACAACAATCATCTTCTTATGAGGCACATCTGACTTAATGAGTGACTCCACACTTTTCTCTACCACCTCCTGACTCTCCTTATAGTAAGGAAGAATCACCATATGATAAATATGATTCCATTTCAGATTAACTAACATCTGTCTCCAATCTAGAGCCATATTGGATTTCATACGCTTCCAATTGTGTCTTAAATGCACTGAGAGATAGGCTGTCTTGAATAACCAGTATAGATCTAGGGCGATGATAAAAACAGCAGCCCATAGGGGAAAATAATAAGAAGCAACTATAGAACCAATGATAGTAGCCCAAGAAAAAGCTCCTGGGAATATTTCTAACATACGGTAAATAATACGATCCTTACCCTCTAGTTCGACCGCTCTTCCAACCTTGTAATCCTTAAAATCGTTAATGGTCATTTTCTGGAGCCACCTCTCGGACTTGAACCGAGGACCTTCGCTTTACAAAAGCGTTGCTCTACCAACTGAGCTAAGGTGGCAAGTTCTAAATTTATACTACATTTCGTCTTTCTTTTCAACCTGGATATCTTTCAGAAACTTTGATGCCTCTCTATTACTATTTAACTCGTGCTTTCCCTTTACTGCGTCTACTAACTTTTTAACATAATCAAACTCTAATAATTTATTTTTTATTGTTCTCACAAACTTTTGCCAAATAATAAATATTCTATGTAAAAGATTTATGAAAAACACATTGAAGTTCTGTCTATTGATAGACTTTATAAAATAAACTATTTTATCTTTCAAAGACTGAAAATGGTGTTCAGTTTTTTCTGTTATGGTAGCTAAGATGACTTTCTTCTGCTTTTTGATTTCAATATGTTTAAAGACCAAAACAGCAATACCGCCGATTAATCCAATAACAAAAATTGTAAATTCAAAAATCATTTTTATCTACCTAGAACAGAGAATCTCACGAAGCGACCAATCTGAATCTTTTCACCGAATTTCTGTGTAGCTCCCTGAATAAGACC
>CAYVEL010000030.1:0-2289 GCA_964450345.1 uncultured Candidatus Saccharibacteria bacterium
TGGCTTGAGTTGTTCCCTTAAGTGGGGTAACGAACGCAACCCTCGTCGTGTGTTATATTTGTCACACGAGACTGCCCACGATAGAGATCGGAATTTAGTCAGAGTAAAAACTCTGATTGAAATTGTTGTTTCTATCGTGGGAGGAAGGCGAGGATGACGCCAAATCAGCATGGCCCTTTGACGGCCTGGGCTACACACGTGATACAATCGCCGGTACAACGGGACGCAATAACGTAAAAGTTGGAGCAAACCCCCATAAGCCGGCGCCAGTTCGGATTGAAGTCTGCAACTCGACTTCATGAAGCCGGAATTGCTAGTAATCGCGGGTCAGCCATACCGCGGTGAATACGTTCTCAAGTCTTGTACTCACCGCCCGTCAACCCAAGGGAGCTGGGGGTACCCGAAATCTCGCATTAGCGGGCCTAAGGTAAATTCAGTGACAGGGGGTAAGTCGTAACAAGGCACGGGTAGCGGAAGCTGCTCGTGGAATATTTCAAGGTGGAAACTACGTTAGACTATTTATAGTCTGACTTATGTCGAACAGATGCTTTCGAGCATCTGCAGATGATTATTTTAAATCTTAAAAGAAAATATGAGGCTACATAATTGTAGCGAAAATATGGACTTTTGCGTACGCAAAGTTCATAGGTGAACGAAACAAAATAAAGTGTGATACTATGTTGAAAAGCGCTCCTTACGGAGCGCTTTTCTTTTGCTATAATAAATACATTATTTCAAAGCTCTAGCAGCTTAATTTAAAAAGTAATAATTTAATGGACAATACAAATCAGGTTCCTCCAGTGCAGTCTACTCCAGAGGTAGCTACTCAAACAGTATCTCAAACTCTAGGACAGCCAGCACCACAAAATCAGCCAGTGAATACTGCTGGTAATGGTGGACATAAGTTACTTAAGATTACAGTCGTATTGATTGTAGTTCTAGCTGTATTAATAGGTGTCGGATATGTTTTTGGATTTTCTAACTTCTTCTCAAATAAGTTAGATACAAATAAGTTTTTCTCTATTCTTAATGAGAATTATTCAAACATAAAGAGTGGAGAGGCTGTTGTTAATCTAAGTGTTAAGGCTTTACCTATTACAGCTGATGTAAAGGGAGAGAAGATAGATTTCTCTGATACTAAGCCAACACAAGACGAAATAGCTTCTTATAAGAGACAGTATGCTATGTTCTCTCAATCAGAGTTTAGCGTAGATTCTAAGGTTGCTACGAATTTCATGAAAGGCAAGTCAAATATGGAATTAGATCTTAAGTCTTTACTTAAGAATGATTTTATTAACATGGAGCTTGGATTTGGTCTTAAGAAGGTTGATTCAGATATTTATTTTGTTTTAAATAAGATCCCATCTCTATTTATGCTAGGTATTTCAGAGTCTAATATTCCTTTCGAAAAGGGTAAGTGGTATTCACTTCCAGATGAAATTAAGAGTAATCCAGAATACACTGCTTTCTTAAAGGAGTTTAATGATAAGGTGGTAAATGATGGTGAGAGTATGGAAATTAAGAGAGCAGCTGCTAATCTATTAGACGAAAATAAGATTATTAAAGTCTCTTATGTAGGCAAAGAGGATCTAGATGGTAAGAGTGTTAGTAAGTATCAGTTGTCACTTGATGCTACAAATATTAAGCCTTTCTTAATCGGTGCAATGAAGATGTATTATAACGAAGCAGCTAAAACAGATAAGAATCTTCCAGAGCTAACAAAAGAATCTATAGATACTCTATCTACTCAGATTGATCAGATGTTGGCAGATCCTTCTGCTAAGAAAGCTATAAAGATACTAGAAAACAATCTAGAGATGTATATGTATATTGCTAAGGATAATAAGCCAGTAAAAATGGAAGTTACTGTTAATATTATTCCAGGAGATGATTATAAGGATGTTCTTAGTAACTCATACGTTAGTGTTAAGCTAGTAGCATTGTATTCTAAGCTAGGAGAGGACATCGCAATAACAGCACCAGTTAATTTTGAGAAATTTGATCTAAGTAAGCTAAGCCCTTACTTTATGCCAAGTGATGGTGTGAATGCTAAGCCTACAACTATTAAAAAATAGTATATATAGCCTTATTTTAGGGCATAAAAAGCAAGTGCTATACAGCACTTGCTTTTTATATATTTCGTGATATAATAATATAGTAGTTTGTTGAACCTTGAATGTGAGTATCAGTAAACCAAGTATCTGGACACTTGTTGTTAGGATTGTGATCTGGGTACGCAACTAAAGGCGAAAATGAACAGAAAGCGTTACTGTTGGGAGAAGTGGCTTG
>CAYVEL010000030.1:2389-4969 GCA_964450345.1 uncultured Candidatus Saccharibacteria bacterium
ACGCAACTAAAGGCGAAAATGAACAGAAAGCGTTACTGTTGGGAGAAGTGGCTTGTTCGCCACCCCAAAACAGAAAATTGGATAGGTGCTATTGCTGTTTTAATCATGACCGTGTTTGCTGTGGTCATGTTTAATCAGTCAATGCAAATCCCTATTGTCGAAGTAAGTAATACGACAGGGGAGGTCGCTGCGGTTTTAGACGGGAATGGCACTCCACTTCCTGAAGGAAGATGGGATGAAGTTCTCAAAAAAGGGGTTTACGATAGGATTTTGGTTAAATAAAAAAGTCCTAAAAAAACCCAAAACAAGGTGTCGGAATTTATATTCCGGCACCTTTTTGCTTTTTTAATTATATACTTTTAAATATTGCGAAATATGAGTGTTTTTGGTATATTAAACACCTGTGAATCCCCTTGGGATTTCTTGCGCGCATAGCTCAGTTGGTAGAGCACATCACTGATACTGATGGGGTCCTAGGTTCGAATCCTAGTGCGCGCACCTATGAAATTAGGAAAAAAAACAAAAATCGTTTGTACAATTGGTCCTGCAACAGAATCTGCAGAAGTATTAGAAAATTTAATAAATGCTGGAATGAATGTGATGAGATTAAACTTCTCACACGGTGATTTTGCTGAGCATCAGAATAGAATTACTAATCTTAAAAAGGCTTCAGAAAAGACAGGAAAGCTCGTGGCTATATTACAGGATTTAGGTGGTCCAAAGATTAGAATAGGAGAGTTTGAAAAAGGAGTGATTACACTTAAGGCTGGTCAGACATTTACTTTAACAACAGACAATGTTGTTGGTAATGAAGAGAAGGTATTTATAAATTACCCATTACTTCCTAAGGAAGTTAAGAAGGGTGGATTTATCATGCTTCACGATGGTCAGAAGAAACTCGAGGTTATAGATATTAAGGGTAATGATATTATCTGTAAAGTTATCGTAGGCGGAGAAATTAAATCTAGAAGAGGTGTGAATGTTCCAGGTGCATATTTATCTATAAGTTCAATTACAGATAAGGATAGAAAGGACGTAGAATTCGGTATTAAGAATGAAGTAGACTATATAGCTTTATCTTTCGTTAGAAGACCTGCAGACATTGAAGAATTAAGAGGTATTTTAAATAAGGTTGGTTCAAAGGCTAAGATTATTGCAAAAATTGAAACTCCAGAAGCATTAGAAAACATCGATGAGATTATTAAGCTTGCTGATGGATTAATGGTGGCTCGTGGAGATCTTGCTATAGAAATTCCTGCCGAAGAAGTACCACTAGTTCAGAAGTCATTGGTACAGAAGTGTCACGCTGTAGGAAAGCCTGTAATCGTAGCCACACAGATGTTAGAGTCTATGATTAAGAGCCCAGTTCCTACTCGTGCTGAAGTATCAGATGTAGCTAATGCTATTATCGACGGTGCAGATGCTATTATGCTTTCAGAAGAGACAACTCTAGGTTTATATCCTCTAGAAGCTGTTACAATGATGACAAAGGTAGCTAATAGAGTAGAGCAGGAATTGCTATCAAATGGTGTTATAAATTCAACAGAAGATTACAGTAGTGTTGGTGATGTTGTTTCTTTCAGTGCTGTCAGAACAGCACAGGAGATAGGTGCAAAATATATGGTGGCTCTTACTAGAACTGGTAGAACAGCATTGTTTGCAGCTAGACATAGACCAGTACAGCAGATTATCGCCCTTACTCCATGTCAGAAAACTGCTAATCAGTTAATGCTTGTTTATGGATGTTACCCAATTGTCGTAGATGATATTAAATCTTTCGATAAGATATCTGAGATAGTAAAAGAATATCTAGTTGATAATAAATTAGCTAAAAAAGGAGAGACTGTGGTGGTTACAGGAGGAGTGCCAATTGGTGAAGTTCACGAAACCAATGCTATGTATGTAGAGACTCTGTAATACTTGTTTCAGAAAAATAAAATCTAAATAAAGAAAATGCGAGATGTGGATTAGGTCTCGCATTTTTTTATTGTTAATATTTGAATATGAATCATATTTCAGATTTTGTTTCTAATAATGATTATAGAGTTGTCTTAGGGGACGGGTATTTACTTAGGATGAGAGATCTTCCTAAAAGTGAGAGACCCAGGGAAAAGTTGATTAAGATTGGTGTTGAGAATTTAAATTTTGAGGAGTTAATTAGTATTTTAATAGGAATTGGTAATAAGAAAGAGGAGATAAGAAATTTATCTAAAAGAATAGTTAAACAGTATGGAGAAGTTTCTTTGTTAAAGGAAAAAGACCCGGTCGTATTAAGTGAGGTCTTAGATATTTCTTTGAATAATGCTATTAAGATTGTTACTTGTGGTGAGCTTGGTAGTAGGGTTTTTAATCATAGTAAGGCAGGTGAGATATATCTTAGAAATTCTAAAGACACAGCAGATTATGTTAGCCATATGAAGTTCTTAGAGAAAGAAGAATTTAGATGTATCTATATAAATACTAGGCATAGGTTAATTCATGAAGAAGTTATATCTGTAGGCACTGTTAACGAAAACATTGCTCATGCTAGAGACGTGTTTAAACCAGGGATTATACATAATGCTATAGGAATTATACTGG
>CAYVEL010000030.1:5069-7616 GCA_964450345.1 uncultured Candidatus Saccharibacteria bacterium
GCTAGAGACGTGTTTAAACCAGGGATTATACATAATGCTATAGGAATTATACTGGTTCACAATCATCCGTCTTCAGATTCAGAGCCTAGTAATGAGGATATTGAGATAACTAAGAGATTGGTGGAAGTGGGTAAGATAATAGGTATTCCTATTATCGATCATATTATTATAAGTAGTTCTGGTTTTAATAGTATTAAAATAAATTATGAATAAAACACAATTATCTAGTTTTGTTTTAGGATTAGAAAAAGCTTCTACTTGCGAGGTGAATAGAGAATATAATCTTGACATTGCCTATTCTACTAACTTAATTTTTGGAAAAGTGACAAGTTTGTTCTATGATAGAGGGTACAGGAATGATAAAGGTAAGAGAGATCTATTCATGTATTTGTTAGATCTAGATCTTATGCTTAGAAAAGAATTAATTCATTTTGTAGAGAATCCCCATTTTTCAGAATTAAGAGCTGTCAGAATGAAGGAGATGTTAGATGAAATGATTAGGATTAATAAGATCATTCTTGAAAATAGGAATGAAAATAAACAAAGAAAAACTAGTTAGCTTTTTAAAGAAATTACCACCTACTACTTTTGTGGCGGTTACTGGTGATGTTGGTAAAAGTACAGTTTTAAATCTAATAGAAAATATATTTCATAAATCAGGAGAAAGTCTCGGTGGAATTACTGTTGTGGATATTGAGAAAGATTTTCTTTATGATGACTATTTAAAAGAAGTTAAAAGAGAAGGAGTACTGCTTTCTATTATTAAGGAGGAATATATAAACATCTTTACTCAGGCTAGAATTATTCCGAACGTTTTAGTGGTGACTTATTTAAAGGATGCTACTAATTATGTGCCTTTAATACAGAATTTCACATATACTAACTCTTTAGTTGGTTCTGATCAGGCGATAGATGAGATTAAATCTAAGTTACCTGGAAATATAAAAGGTAAAATGTTTAGAACTGGAATAAGTGTTTTACCTAGAGGTGGTAAGCTCGCAAGTGAACCATTCCATACCAGAGAAAATGCTGCGCTTGCTGTCAGGGTGTCAGAGATATTCGAGGTGCCTACATCTGTAACACTTAGTGTTTTGAATAGTTTTAAGGGCCTTACAGGACGAATAGAGCCTATAAAAAAGATTAAGGATGTTACTTACATAAACGATGCTTATTCTGAGAAGTTTGCTTCACTTGAAGCAGGCCTTAATTCTTTAACAAATACAAAAAATGTAGTTCTTATTATAGGAGGAGATGGAGATGGTATTAGTGAGGATGATAATTTAAATCCTGTATTAAAGCTTTGTCATACGATAATTACTATACCTGGTAGCGGTACACAAAAGTTATATAAGATTCTTCTTAAGAATGAAGAGGTTAATGTTATATATGCTGATTCTATAGAAGATGCTGTTAAGAAGGCTGGTGAAAAATCTAATAAAGGAGACTTCGTGGTATTTAGTCCTGGTTTCTGTCCTACAATGCTTTGTGGCTCTGGAAGAGAAGAAAGAAGCCAGAGATTTATAAAAGCAGTAAATACTTTATAAAATTTACTTTTTTAAGTAAATTTACTTACCACCAATAATACATACTACGGAACCATTGAATGGGATATTTTTTGATTTGGCTTTAAGTAGTCCTGCTAAAGAAAGTGCACCATTTGCTGTGACCTTAACTCCATTTTTTGAAAGTATCTCTTGAGCTTTTTTTATATATTCATCGCTTACAATATATCCAGAATGATTTCCTTCCGTCATTAGATTGGTAAGTTCGTTTTTTCTAAGGCCGATCTTATCTACTATTGCATGGGCTAGGGAGTCTTTCTTATCTGTATAATCTTTATCGAATTCTTCAGCTAGTATGTGACAGGCTTCGGTTTGAACTATGTTTACTCTAGCTTTAGAACCTATTTTATTAAAAGCTTTAATTAATCCTACCGCAGTAGTTCCTGAGGATGTTCCTAGGAATATATTTTCTAATTCGCTTATGGAATTTAATTCTGTAGCTAAATCTTCGTATCCAGAAGGGGCGTTAATATCAGAGGATTGTCTGAGACTCCAAGAACCATTTCTTTCTGCTATATGGAGCGCTTGAAGAGGTCTATCTGTTTTAGAAATACTTATATTTAGATCACTACCAATAGCATTTTTAACTATTGCTAGTTTTTCATCTTCGATTTTCATTCCCACAAAAACAGAAAGTTTTAACTTTTTACCGACAGGTCTGGCATTATTTAAAGTAGTTATATATTTAATGGCAGCGAGTCCTGCGTTTCCAGAAGATGATATAGCAAAAGATTTAGCACCTTTTAGTATTCCGAAATCTATCATTAGAGGGATAGAGCGACCCTTATGTGAGCCTAGGGGATGAAGGTCTTCTCTTTTTAGAAAGAAATTAGAAATACCAAGTTCCTTGGCTATAACAGGATATGATTCTAATGGTGTAATGGGCTTCATACTTGTATAGTATCGTGTTTTTAGTATTATATAAAGCTATGAAATGTGTATGTCCAGAATGCAAGAATCAAATTGATCTTGCTACAAAACCAAA
>CAYVEL010000031.1:0-6996 GCA_964450345.1 uncultured Candidatus Saccharibacteria bacterium
AAGGTGCTAATCCAAAATCAGCAGAAAAAGTAGAAAAGGTTAGAATACAGAGATACAAAGGTCTTGGAGAAATGAATGCTGAAGAACTCTGGGAAACTACTATGGACCCAGAAAATCGTATTCTAAAGAAGGTTAATATTGATGATGCACAGGAGGCTGATAAGGTATTTGATATGTTGATGGGTGATGATGTGCCAGCTAGAAAACACTTCATTCAGTCTAATGCTAGATTGGCTAATTTGGACATCTAAATCCCGAGGCATTTCTTTGCTATTTACATTTTACTCTTAATATGGTATAGTTATAAGTAGTTAGTAAAGCTCTTTAATAATATTAAGGATCTAATTGTGCGTGGTTATAGCCATAAGATATTGAAATATCGATGTTTTATGGCTGTAACTATTCACAAAATGTGAGTATTGCAAATAAACCAAAACCTCAACAAAAAGGTCCGTTAAAAATATTTACATGAAATATTGTCGATATTTTTAACTGACCACAGCTCTTAATATGAAGACTAAATCTAAAGAAACATCCTATACTCCCGTGAGTCCTAATCGTCTCGCTGAGATTAAAGAGAACGCGAAAGCTGTTGGTGCTACCGTTCACGTATTCCGTAAAATCCTTGTAAAACAAGGTCTTGATTGGGAAGAATCGTTGAGCTTTGCTGGCTCACCATTTCCCGGCATCGAAAATCCAAAATTCGGTGATAAATACAAGACCAACTCGAAAGAGGAGTTGTTTAAGGATATTATCCTTTTTAAACTCAGTGGCGGTTGGAACAAGGCTATTCATCTCGGAAGTTCTGTGAAGTTGAAGAACACAAATCCAAGAGATGTATTTGCGATAAGTGGACAATGTCCAAATTTTGGTGAAATACTAGAGAATGCCGCAGAGTGTGTAGAGATAGTTTCTACCACTAAAACCGGTTTTGAAGGTATGACGCTGACATGTCTTGTTCATTCATCTGATCCTGTCCGTGGTGCTGCGGTTGCACGTATTGATAGCCTCAATAAACCACACACATGGTTTGCTTTTACCAACTAAAAACAAGCTCAAAAACCCCCGCCTTCAAGCGGGGGTTTATTAATATAATATTTAAAATAGCCAATTAAATAAGGGTTATTTTGCTATTGACTAATCTATATATTTAATATATAATAGTATTGTTATGCAAAATACCATTAAAACAGCTATATATTCTATTGCCATACTTATATCAATCATGGCGATTTTCCCTAATAAGGCACATGCCAGCAATTGGTATGACCCTCTTTGTTTAATCTCATCATGTGGAGGAGGTTCATCAAACAACAACAATAATAATAACAATTCAAATCCTTTGGTTGTTAGTTGTAATACTTCTGCAAACTCAGTAGAGACAGGAGAAACAGTTACATGGAGAGCTACAGCTTCTGGTGGAAATAATAGATACTCTTATGTCTGGGAAGGTTCAGAAGGACTTTCTGGAACTCAGAGTTATGTATATAAGTCATATAATAATTCTGGTACTAAAACAGGTAGAGTTACTGTAACTTCAGGTAATCAGGTTGTAACTAAAGCATGTTCAGATGTTTCAGTAACATATGCTTCAACAGACAATAATAATGACAATGGTTACGATGATTTAAATGTAAGTTGTCATGTATCTGACGATCGTGTTGAAATCGGAGACTCAGTTACATGGAGAGCTACTGTATCAGGAGGTACAGGTAGTTATCGTTATGATTGGTCAGGTTCAGAAGGACTAGACGGTAATTCAAAAACAGAAACTATTGAATACGATAGAACTGGTACTAAAACTGCTGAAGTTACTGTAACTTCAGGTAGTCAGACTGTAACAGAGGAATGTTCCGATGATGTTAGAGTTTATTCTAATGGTTCTTATAATGATGATTATTATTATAATGACAATAATTACTATAATAATTCTATGTATTATTGGGAGAATAACTATAGCCAGCTAAAGGCTTCATGTTATCCAAGTAATACAAATGTAGACGTTGGTGATTCTATTACATGGAGAGCTACTGTTTCTGGTGGTGACGGTGATTATTCTTATAACTGGACTGGTTCTGATTCTCTAAGAAGCAGATCTTCACAGGCTTCAGTTAGATATAATTCTTCAGGAAATAAAGGTGTTACTTTAAGAATCAATTCTGGTGATGGTCAGACAATTACTCGTGATTGTGGAACTGTAAGCGTTAAGGGTGATGATACTTATTCTTATAACAATACTTATAATAATAATTACAACAATACTTATGCTTACGGAAGTGCTTTAACAGCTTCATGTTATCCAAGTACAAACTCAGCTCGTGTAGGTCAGTCTGTTAGCTGGGGTGCAGCTGCTACTGGTGGTAATGGTATCTATACATACACTTGGGGTGGAGTAGATGGAGTAACAGGTTATGCTAGCGATATATTTAAGGCATACACTTATGCTGGTAATAAGACCGCTTATGTTACAGTAACTTCAGGTGGAAATTCAGTTACAGCTCAGTGTTCATCAGGAATCTACGTATCTAACAGTGGTAATGGTTCAGGAACTGGAACAGGTGTTAAATCTTCAGATACTAAGGTAGATGGGGGTACAACAGCTAGTTCTAACTCAAGTACTAAATACACTGCAAACTCAAGACTTTCAGCGGCTGCAGCTTATGCATTAGATCATATTCCATGGGGAGTTATATCTTGGTTACTAGTATTTATACTAATCTGTATAATTATCTACTTAACTCTATATAGACATAAGGCTAAGTAAAATTTAAATAAGCCAAAAATAAAACCCGCGTTGAGCGGGTTTTATTTTTGGCGATTAGATTAGCTTTTTTAATTATTTTTTATTAGCGATCTCTGCCTGAAGTCTATTTTTAACTTCTTCGGCAGTCATCTGACCGATAGCTCCTGCGTCACGACTTTCTAGAGTGACTACACCTTTTTCCATATCTTTGTCACCGATAATAATAGTGTATGGAATTAGCATGGTTTTAGCTTCGCGTATTTTCTTTCCGAAATTAGCATCACTTAGATCTGCTTCTGCACGAATACCTACTGACTGAAGTAGAGAAGCTACTTCTTTAGCTTTTTCTATATTACTTTCTCTTACAGGAACAACTTTAACTTGAGAAGGAGATAGCCATAGAGGAAGTTTTCCAGCTGTGTGTTCTATTAGAATTGAAAGGAATCTTTCGATTGAACCCATTATCGCTGCATGAATCATTACGATACGTTCTCTTTCGTTCTTTTCATTAACACATGACAGGTCGAATCTTTCAGGCATATTCATATCTAATTGAATTGTAGCGACTTGCCATTCTCTTCCAATAGCGTCTTTTGCCATGAAGTCTAGCTTAGGACCATAGAATGCAGCTTCTCCGATACCTTCAAACCACTCAACATTTTTTTCTGTAATTATTTCTTTAAGAATATTTTCTGCACTAGCCCAACGTTCTGGATTACCAAGGAAGTTTTCTGGATGAGCTGGATCGTGACTTGATAGTCTGACTTTTAGATTAAATCCGAAAGTAGGATAGAAAGTATGAATAATATCCCAGATCTTTAGAAATTCTTCTTTTACTTGTGACATTCTGCAGAATACATGAGCATCATCCTGAGCGAAAGCTCTCACTCTAGATAGACCAGAAAGTTCTCCAGTCTGCTCGTCTCTGTAACAAGTCGTGGTATTAGCGTATCTCTGAGGAAGTTCCTTGTAGCTCCACATTTTTCTAGCATAAATTTGAGTGTGGTGAGGGCAGTTCATCGGCTTCATAGCAAATTCATGACCTTCACGAGTTTTGATTTTGAACAAGCTATCTTCGTATTTTTCCCAGTGACCACTGGTTATGTATAATTCCTTTTTTGTAATATGAGGAATTTCTACTTTTTGATAACCCGCCTTGTTTCTAAGTTCCCAAACGAATCCATCTAATAGATGTCTGATCATTGTTCCTCTAGGAGTCCAAAGGGGAAGTCCACTACCCACAAGTTCTGAGAATACAAAAATGTCTAAGTCTCTACCAAGTTTTTTGTGATCTCTCTTTTCTGCTTCTGCTATTCTATTCTCATATTCTGTTAGAGCTTCTTTTGATTCAAAAGCTAAACCATATATTCTGGTTAGCATTTTATTCTTTTCATCACCACGCCAGTATGCGCCAGCGATTCTAGAAAGTTTCCAAGCCTGAGAGTCAATTTCTTTCATGCTCTCTGTGTGACCTCCGCGACAAAGATCTGTAAATTCTCCACTCTTATAGAAAGTGATTTTTTCGCCTTTTGATTTAATTTCATTAATTAATTCTTTCTTGTACTCGTTCGAATCAAAAGCTTTAATTGCTTCTTCATAAGTTTTTTCTGTTGCTTCAAAACTCTTCCAGCTTTTTATAGTCTCTCTCATCTTCTGTTCAATCTTTCCTAAATCTTTTTCTGTGATTGGAGTAGCGAATTCGAAGTCATAATAGAAACCATTATCTATAGCAGGACCAATTGTATTTTTTGTTCCTGGATATAAATCTAAGACAGCGCTCGCAAGTAAATGGGCGAGAGAATGTCTGATTTTTTCAATTTGTGATAACTCTTTCATTTTATTTTTATTAATTTTTAAGCTTTTCAGCTCGTCTTAAAATTTAAATTAATTAAATTTCTTGTTTAATTTTATTTCGGACAAATTAAAGCGCCCGAGAAAAACATAAAAAACCTTATGTTTTTCTCGGGCGGTTCAATCCGCGGTTCCACCGAGATTTCATATTTAAAACTATCTAAATATGACGCTTTATTGTTTAGGATTAGGGCTTTTGGCCGTTATTACTCCTGTTTGGTAGACAGGACAATCTCCTTTAAGATAATGATACTTTATTGTATTTATAAGTCAATTTATAGATATTAGAAATATCTACTGGATATTTTCTCATAACTCTGTCACAATTATAGTAATTATGAAACGAGGTTTTACTTTGGTAGAGATTTTGGTTGTGACAAGCATTATAAGTTTGCTGTCATCTACTATCTATACTTCATCTAGCCAAGCCAAAGCAAAAGCAAAATTGGCTGCAGCGCAGGTTGCACAGAAGTCAAAACACTCTTTAGTCGCACAGAATACAGAAGCTTCACTTACTTTTAATACTATAGATACAAGTACAGGACAGACATTATATAAAGATAAAACAAGCGGAATGACTTTTGTGCCATCTGGTTCAGTATCTCAATCTTCCGATGTTCCTATGTCTAACGATAGTTACTTGAATACAATAACGTCTTCAAATATTGGAACTAATGATATAAGTACGAGTGGTTCAGAGAATACCAACTCATCCCTTTCTTTAAATACAACTTCAAGCTTAATAGCGGGTACTCCGGGCCAAGGATTAATTGGTAAAACATTAAAAACTCACTCTATTAATTTATGGGTAAAATTTACTGATAAAGATTCTGGAACACCTATTCAAATATTAGATACTAGTGGAAATTCAATCGGTATGATTAGAATGAACGTTATTCATTGTAGTAGTGGTGGAAGGTTTATGATATGTCAAACGGCAGAGGATAATGCTTTTGGTCCTACTTATGACGGATTTACTGTGAATAATACAACAACTCCATATTTTTTATATAAACCACCTCTGAATGAATGGATAAATGTTTCATATTCATATTCGTATGAGAATGATAATTTAACTGTATATATTAATGGTCAAAAACTTTATGATAAACCTGGATATAATATACCAGCAGGTCTTAATTGGGTTGTATCAGCTGTAAAAATTGGTGGAACTGATTTTACTGGTTTAGTTGATAGCGTTGCTATTTATAATACTGTTTTAACAGCTGATAATATTAAGAGTATTTACGCTAAGGGACATACTAGTAGCGGTGTGGCAGTTAAATAGTAATTATGAGAAAAGGATTTACACTAATAGAAATTTTAGTGGTGACAAGTATCATAAGTTTGCTGTCATCTACTATATATAGTTCGACAAATAACGCAAAAGCTAAGGCTCGTGTTTCAGCTATTCAAACTTCAGAGATAACTAGAATGAGGGCGCTTTCTCAAGATATATCAACCGCACTTACTTTTAATGGTGATAATTCAAATACTCTTTCTAAGGATTCTTATAGTGGTGATTCTACATATGCACCATCAATTCCTGCTAATGTCTCTGTTTCAACTGATGTTCCAGCAACTTCGGATGCTTATTTGGGCACATCAGACATAACTACTGGTAGCGGGGTTAGTAATAGATCTGTAAGTATCACTAACACATCTCTAACAGCACAGCCAGGATCTTCAATATTAGGAAAAACGATTAAGAGTCATACTGTGGGTATGTGGGTGAAGTTTGAATATCCTGATAGTTACACTGATTCTCAAAGAGGTTCTGCAATGATTAGAATAAAAGATACTGGTCTAAATAATTATATATCTTTACTAAAAATTAATGGAACTGTACCTCAACCTCCATATACTTCTTCTCAGATGTTATTTTTTGGGGCGATTGAAGTAGATCAAGTTATGGACTTATTGAATAGAGCCAATAATATGCCACTTTCAGCTAGTTTTATTCCTCCAAATAATGAATGGCATTATTATATGTATACCTTTAATTACAACTCTGGAAATAGAGCTGATATTAACAGACCAGATTTAGTTACTGGTGATTATAAATTTTATGTAGATGGCAAATTAATGTATGATGCCTATAAATACGAATCACAATATAATGATGTTAATTGGACTGTTGGATCAGTAGAAATTGGAGGTAGTTCATTTATGGGTAAAATTGATGATGTGGTTATTTACAGTAGAGTTCTATCACAAGCTGATGTAAGTAGAATGTATGCTATGGGTCTTAATAAGCATAATTCTGTAGCTAAAAAATAATTTTTAAAATAATTTTTTAGTAGTGTAGTTTTGAGAGATAGGATTGAATTAAATAGCTTTAATCTTTTCTATAATAACTGTCATAACACCGTTTCTTTCGGACATTTTTCCGCTTAGTGCTA
>CAYVEL010000032.1:0-4408 GCA_964450345.1 uncultured Candidatus Saccharibacteria bacterium
TAAAACCAGAGATAACGAATGTGAAGATAGAAAAGGTTAATAATCTTTTAGATATGAGATATCACATTGTAATATCTGGTAAACATTTAAGAGGATTTGAAGGTGGTACTTGGCTTGGTTTTTATTCTGGAACTGGTCAGAAATTCGATGTAGAAGCTAGAGATGATAATTATGCTGATACGGGTAAAATGGAATTCGATATAGGTCAGACTACATGCGTGAATGGTTATCAAATGGGATATAAGGGTGATCCTTGTGAAAAGTCTATTACAATAGAACCAGGAGGATGGGCGGTCATGGCTAAACCTTGGGGAATGTATAGTAATACTTACAATATTGTTTTTCCATAGAACTTGAAAGTTAATTTTAATATTTATAAACAGATGTTTAGGCACTGTTTATATACTTTGATATAATTGGTGTATGGAACTTTGGAAAGAATCTAGAGAAGCTTTACAGTTTAAAACTCCCGAAGAGGAGATAAGCTTCTTACGTGAACAAATATCTAAAAAAGAAAGAGAACTTCAAGAAAAATATAAAGTAACAGGAGAGAAACCTAAAGAAAATGCTCCTGTACGTGATCTAATTTCTGAATATAAAAATGTATCTTATGAAGAAGCTATTCATAAGGATATGAAAATTCCTGACAGTAAGGTGGATGGGATTGTTTTAGATCTTGCTCCAGAAGCTCATGATAATACTATGGGTGAGATTCTTGGTATTATGCAGGAAAAGGGTGTACGTGCTGCGCTTGAAGTGATTTCTAAAATGAATGATCCTCATATTGAGGATGATTTCGAGAGGTTTTTAGTTCAATATTTAAAATCAGGTTTTCCTCTAGATGGATTAAGAGATAAAGATCCAATTGTAAAAGCATTGAAGATGACTTTGTTTGAAATCTTGCTTCCAGAAATGAGAGAAGATGATAAACAGAAGCCACTAAAAGAATTGATTTCAGCAATGGAACAATTTTACGCTGGAATGCTTTCTGTTTATGACGGCACCGATACTTCTGCTGATTATTTTTCTATTGAATTAGCTGTGGCTAATCATAGTGATGAGTTCGTATTTTATGTTGCAGTACCAGATAGGAGAAAATCTCTTTTCGAGAAACATATTCTCTCTGTATTTCATGGTGCAAAGGTTCTAGAAAAGAAAGATGATTATAATATCTTTAGCGAAGGTGGTGCTACTATCGGCTCATATGCACGTTTCCCGAAGAATAATGCTTTACCACTTAAGTCATATGAAGAATTCGACCTTGATCCATTAAATGTGATTTTGAATAGTTTCTCTAAGATAGATAAAGATGGTGAGGGTGCTGCTATTCAGATTTTATTAAAACCATCTGGAGATAAATACACAAAACAGTTTACTAAGATGGTGGATAAGGTTCATAAGGGTGAATCTCTAAAGGAGGTTATGAATCCTACTCCTATGTTTATTAATGCTGTTGAGGGAACATTTAAGTTTTTAATCGGTGCTAATAGTAGTAAGAAGGACGAGAGAAAAGATCAGGCTAAAGAAATGCAGAAGAACGATGATCTTAAGGCACTTGATAAACAGACGGAGGAGACTCTAGAAGAAATTAAGAAGAAAGCTTCTTCGCCGATTTTCGAAACTAATATTCGTATAGTTTCTTCATCAAGAACTGAGTATGAAGCTGAAGAAATTCTAGCGAGTCTCGAAGCTTCTTTTAATCAATTCCAAAATTCTAGAGGAAACCGACTAGAGTGGGAAAGAATTCCAGCTCGCAAGTCTGATAAATTAGCTTTTGAATTTGCCTTTAGACAGTTTTCAGAAAAAGAATTAATTCCTCTGAACATTAAGGAACTTACTACGATGATTCATTTCCCAAGCGCATATATACAGTCTCCTGAATTGAAGATGTCTCGTTCTGCTTCTGCTCCAGCTCCGCTTGAGATTGCTAAGGAGGGAATTGTTCTTGGGGTTAATAGAAATCGTGGAGAAGAAGCTAAGATTCATTTCGCTAGAGAGGATCGCTTGAGACATTTCTATGCTATTGGTCAGACTGGTACTGGTAAGACTACACTCTTAGTGAATATGATCACACAGGATATTCTTAATGGTGATGGAGTATGTATGATAGATCCTCATGGTTCAGATATTCAGGAAATTCTTTCAATAATTCCTAAAGAGCGTTATGAGGATGTTATTTATTTTGATCCTAGTTATGCAGACAGGCCTATGGGATTAAACATGCTCGAGTACGATGTAAATGATCCTAATCAGAAGACTTTCGTTATTAATGAACTCTTCGGAATATTTAGAAAAATTTATGGCAATGTTCCAGAATCTATGGGTCCTGCTTTCGAACAATATTTCCGTAACTCAGCAGGTCTAGTAATGGAGCATCCAGAATCAGGTAATACTCTTATTGATATTTCTCGCGTGCTTTCTGATAAAGAATTTAGAAAATTAAAACTTTCACATTGTAAGAATCCTTTAATTACTCAGTTCTGGACAAATGCCGAAAAGACGACAGGTGATCAAGGACTCGCAAACTATGTTCAATACGTTACGAATAAATTCGATGTGTTCCTAGCTAATGAAATAATGCGTCCGGTAGTAGGACAGGAGAAGTCATCATTTAATTTCCGTGACATTATGGATAATAAGAAAATACTTCTTGTTAATCTTTCAAAGGGACGTCTCGGTGATTTAAATGCGAATTTAATCGGTCTAATATTGGTAGGTAAAATATTAATGTCAGCACTTTCTCGTGTGGATTCATTAGGAAAGGATCTCCCACCATTCTATCTATATATAGACGAGTTCCAGAACGTAACTACAGATTCTATTTCTACTATTCTTTCTGAGGCTAGAAAATATAAGCTTTCATTAAACATTGCCCATCAGTTTATCGCACAGCTTGATGAGAAGATTCGTGATTCAGTTTTCGGTAACGTGGGTTCCATGGCTGCTTTCAGAGTGGGTGCAGAAGATGCCGAGTATTTAGAGAAGCAGTACGGTCCAACATTCACTGCTAAAGATTTGATGAATGTCGATAATAGAAATGCATATTTAAAGATGCTTGCTAATGGTAAGCCTATAAAGCCGTTTAATATAGAAACATTAGCTCCAATTAAGGGTGACAGGGATAAGATAGATAAACTAAAAGAGCTTTCATATTTAAAGTTCGGTAGAAAGCGCACGCTCGTGGAAGAAGAAATATTAACGAAGTATAAAAAACTCTAAGGTATGAAAAATAAAATTCTGTATACTGTTTCGATTGTCGTTCTGTTGCTAGTTCTTGTTTCGGGTGTGTTTTTCTTTGAAAAAAGACAGTATCAAAAAGAAAAAGATACTAAAGCTCTAAATAATCAGTCTTATGTTTATAAAGATTGTCCAAAATTTCCTTTTTCTAAATTAACTATTGATAAAAATGGAGTTATTTCTGATCAAGAAATTAAAATTGAGAAAGCTTGTACTGATGAAGATAGAGAAAGGGGGCTTTCTTTTAGAAAAGGTCTAGATGAGAATTCTGGTTTAATTTTTATTTTTGATAGATCAGATTTTTATTCTTTCTGGATGAGAGATATGAAATTTAATATTGATATGGTGTGGCTAGATGAAAGTTTTCGTGTTGTAACTGTAGTTTCTGACGCAAAAGCAGATTCTTATCCAAAAACTTTTTCATCAGAAGGTCCTGCAAAATATGTTTTGGAGCTTAATTCAGGCGACGCAAACCGTTTAGGAATTAAAAAAGGTATTGCACTAACTCCAAAAAAATAGCGTAGTATAATTTTTCTTCGGTTATCCACTTTTTAAAAATTGAAAGTGAGATAAAATCTAACTTACGGAAGTTCTTTTTCTAAATTTGTTCTTTGGCACGTGAAGTATGCGTGCGTTTTTTTAGTCTACTTCAAATTTTAAGTTTATTATTAATTTTTTATTAATCACCCTTAAACAAAATGGTTAAGTCAGTAAAAAACAGCAAGAAAAACGAAGACCTAATAAAAGTAATTCGTAAGAGAGATGGAATTAATGCTCCTTTTGATCTAGAGAAGATAGCTAATGCTATTTGGAAAGCTATGGTATCTGTAAATGAAGGATCTAGAGAAGAAGCAGAACTAGTGGCTAGTAAGGTATATGCTGAACTAGTTAGAATTGCTAAGAAATTCCCAGACTTCGTTCCTTCTGTCGAGGGTGTACAGGATATTGTTGAAGATCAGTTAATTCTTTCTGACTACGTTAAGACATCTAAGCATTATATTTTATATCGTGAAGAGAGGGCTAAGCTTCGCTCTGTAGGTATTCAGGTTCCTGAACATGTAAAGAAGCTTGTGGAAGAAGGTAAACAGTATTTCAGAAACCCACTAGGAGAATTTATTTATTACAGAACTTATTCAAACTGGATTCCAGAAGAAGGAAGAAGAGAAACTTA
>CAYVEL010000032.1:4508-5878 GCA_964450345.1 uncultured Candidatus Saccharibacteria bacterium
GGAGCAGGTTGGTCAGTAGAAAGTCAGAATGTTCAGAAGTTCCCACAGATTGAAGAACAGACAGGAGAAAAGCTTCCTACTTATGTTATTCCAGATAGCAAGGAAGGATGGTGTGATTCTTTCTCATTTGGTATGAAGACTTGGGCTAGTGGTAAGGATGTTGATTTTGATTACTCATTACTTAGACCAGCAGGTGCTCGTCTTATGACTATGGGAGGTAAGAGTTCTGGTCCAGAGCCACTAAGACAGCTTCTGAACTTTACTCGTGAGAAATTCCTAAAGAGACAGGGACGCCGTCTTAATAACTTAGATGTTCATGACATTATTTGTAAGGTAGGTGAGATTGTGGTTTCAGGTGGAGTTAGAAGAAGTGCCATGATTTCTCTATCAGACTTAGACGATGCTTCTATTCGTGATGCTAAGAAGGGACAGTTTTGGAATACAGAGCCACAGAGAATGCTTGCAAACAATTCAGCTGTTTATACTAATAAGCCTACAGTTGAAGAATTTCTAGAAGAATGGACAGCACTTATTAAATCAGGAACAGGTGAGAGAGGTATCTTTAATAGAGGTTCTTTGATTAATACATTACCTGAGAGAAGATTAAATCAGTTTAAGGGTAAGCATATGCCACAGTATGGTACTAATCCATGTGGTGAGATTATTCTTCAGCCAAAGCAGTTCTGTAACTTGTCAGAAATTGTAGCTAGACATGAAGACACAGAGAAGTCTCTTTTGAAGAAAATGAGAATTGCTGCCATCCTAGGTACATATCAGTCTACTCTTACAAATTTCCCTTATCTATCTAAGGAGTGGAAACAGAATTGTGAACAGGAAAGACTTCTAGGTATTTCTATTACAGGTCAGTGGGATTCTCCAGTAGTTAGAAAGCCAGAGGTTATGAGAAAGCTACGCGCAGAAGCAGAAAAGATTAATAAGATTTACGCTAAGAGATTTGGTATTAATCAGTCTGCATCTATTACTTGTGTTAAGCCTTCGGGAACTCTTTCTCAGATGGTGGACTGTGCTTCAGGAATGCATCCTCGTCACTCACAGTACTATATTAGAAGAGTGAGAATTGCTGCTACAGATGCTCTATTTAAGATGCTTAAGGATCAGGGTGTTCCATTTAATCCAGAGGTTGGACAGAATATAGATACAGCTACTACTTACGTTATAGACTTCCCAGTAAAGGCACCAGATAAGTCTATCTTTAAGGATGATCAGACAGCTATCGAACAGCTTGAATATTGGAAGAAAGTAAAAGTTAATTACACAGATCATAACCCTTCAGTTACTGTTTCAGTAGGTTCAGATGAATGGTTAGAAGTGGGTAACTGGGTATATAAGAACTGGGATATCGTAGGTGG
>CAYVEL010000033.1:0-5465 GCA_964450345.1 uncultured Candidatus Saccharibacteria bacterium
ATATGTCTACACCATGGCGCACAGGTTTATATGAAGAAATAAGTAACTTATCTATTAACGGTAAGATTATTGATCTTGGTGGTTCTAAGAAGTCGGGATATCATGAATTAATAAAAGGCGAGAATAAGATAGAAGTGGTAAATATAGATGATAAGTACGGTTTTGATCATAAATTCGATCTAGAGGGTAAATTTGACTTATCTAGCCATCATTATGATGCGGTGCTAGCCATTAATGCTTTAGAACATGTCTATAACTATAATTCTTTTATTTCAGAATCTAAGAGAGTTCTAAAGGAGGGCGGAATGATTGTTATTGGAGTTCCTTTCTTAATACAGTATCATCCTTGTCCTAATGATTTTTGGAGATATACAAAGCCAACTCTAAAAAGAATTTTAGAAGATAATGGATTTAAACATATTGAAATTAAGACTATAGGCGCTGGTCCATTTACCGCTACCGCTCAGATATTAAATAATGTTTTAAAGTTTTCTTTTATTAGAAAAATTTACAGTGTGATAAATGTGCTCGATATGATTCTTTGGATTTTTATGGGTAAGAATAGAATGGTTGAAGATTATCCACTTGGTTATTTTGTTATAGCTAAAAAATAATATGCAGAATAGAGAAGGTGATTTAAAAAATAAGAGAGTCTTATATTTCGGTATTATTAATCCTGATTTTTCTAGAAATAAAATTTATGCCGATGGCCTTAAGGCAAATGGTGTAGAGGTGGAGTATTGTATTGATACTAGCAGGGGTCCTATAAAATTTTGGAAATTATTTAAAAAACATTGGGCTATTAGAAATAGTTATGATGCTATGATTGTGGGTTTTCCAGGATACATAGCTGTACCATTCGCTAAAATAATAGCTAAGAGAGGTAAACCTGTTATTTTTGATGCCCTATGTTCATTCTATGAGACTCAGATAATCTCACGCGATGCTTATAGAGGCAATCCGTTTAGATTGGTATATGTTCGAACTGTTGATTGGCTAGCTACTAGATTTGCAGATAAAGTTTTAGTAGAGACAGAAGAACAAAAGAAATATTTCATTAATTCTTTAGGTGTTAATCAGAAAAAGTTAGTGGTAGTTTATACAGGAGTAGACGATACTAAGTTTTTTTCTAAGAGTACTGATATTAAATTTCCAGATTTCACTGTCTTGTTTAGAGGAAGAATTACTAAGGAGGCTGGTGCTACTTATGTTTTAGAAGCAGCTAAGATTTTAGAAAATACAGGAATTAAATTTTTAATAATCGGTTTTGGTTGGGGTGATGCCATTAAAGCTTTTAATGCTAAGCTTGCGGAATTAAACCCTTCTAATGTTAAGTATATAAAAGAGCAGGTTCCAATAGATGAGTTAAGAGAAATGATGTCGAAGTGTCATATTAGTCTAGGACAGTTTGAAGATAATGAGAGATTGCAGAGAACTATTCCGCACAAAGCTTTTGAGTCACTTTCAATGAAAATTCCATATATTACCGCTAGAACTCTTGGAGCTGGTGAGGTTTTTAAAGATATGGTGCATTGTTTATACTGTGATGTTGCTAGTGGACAGGATATGGCTGAAAAGATATTAAAACTGAGAGATGATAAGATTCTGGCTAATAAAATAGCAGATAGTGCATACGAGCTATATACAGAAAGATTTACTCCAGCTAAAATAGTGAAGCCGATATTGGATTTGATAAAAAATAAATAATTTAAAGTAAGGTATAAAATAATGAGTTCTAGTAATATGAAAGAAAATATTAAGAAATATATTCCTGTAAGTTTCAGACAAAAAATTAAAGATATGGTAAATCTTTTTTCTGTTTTAAGTGTTAAATATTTACCTAGAACAAAGTCGATAGATTATGCTGGAAAGAAATTATTCTATAGATCAGGAATGTCTGTGATGGAAAGAGTCTTCGCTACCGGTAAATTCGAACCAGAATTATGCGAATCAATTTCTAATAATTTAAAGGGTGTAAAACATCCTATGGTTTTAGATATTGGTGCTAATATCGGTTTAATCACGCTAGATATATTAAGTAAGTTTCCAGAATCTAAAATATTTTGTTTTGAACCTGGATTGATTCAGTCTAGATTACTAAAGAGAACTATTGAAGAAAATGATATTAAAAATGTCACGGTAGAGAGGTATGCTGTTGGAGATTTTGACGGTCAGTCTGATTTCTATGTACACACTGGAAAGGATTCTGCTAAAGATGGTCTGGTTAATACAGGTAGAGGAGAAAAGGCTGAGAAGACTACTATTAAGATTAAAAAACTAGATTCATGGTGGAAAGAGAATAGCCAGCCAAAAATAGATTTAATTAAGATAGATACAGAAGGTGCAGAATTAAAAGTGTTAAATGGAGCTACAGAATTACTTAAGAAAGAATCACCAGTAATATATTTCGAATTATACGAAAAGAATATCAGTGCTTTTGGAATTAAAGCCTCAGAAATAATTAGTTTACTAGAAGGTCTAAATTATGAAGTTAAGACTCTGGAAGGAGAGATTACGAACACTGCAAATGTCGAAAGCTTAATGGTTAAGACAGATTCTTTTATTGCTACAAAGAAGAATTAACTAAGTTGTTTTTTGATGGTCTGATTAATACTATTGAAAGTAAAGTTAGAAATAGGTGGGATATTATTTTTGCTATTATTGCTCCCCATAAGCCGTAGAAGAATACAGCAATTAAAGTAATTAAGATTTTAATAATTGGTCCACCAACATTAAAGATATAAAGCGGTTTCTTTTTGCTTTGAGCATATAGAACACTAACGGATATATTAGCCGCTAGGACGAGAAGGGATATTGAGAAAACTTGAGAATATATTACAGAATCTAAGTATTCAGGGAAAAATATTTTAAATATTAATGGTGCGAATAGTGAATATGTTAGAGCAATCAGTATTCCTGCTAATCCGAGTAATTTAATTTTATTTTTGATACTAGAACTATTTAGGGAATTTTCAGAACCCTCTTTTTCAGATATTTTGGGCAGTGCAATTGTAGCGGTGAAATTAAATATATTTTTTATTTTTTCTGGAATAATTGTAGCGAAACTGTATATAGCTAGATTTACTGGTCCTAGGAAATAATAGACAATAACACTATCTAAATGTGTTGCAGAAATAGAGATGAAGTTCATTAGGCTAAGTCTTTTTCCATAATCTATATCTTCTTTTCTAGAATTGTTATTCGGATTAAATCTTTTAATTGATTTGTAACAGAAATAGATATTTGCAACTGTATTGGTTAAATAGTAGGCGAGAATTAGGGTTATAACATTTGCTGAGAAAAGTATTGCCGAAGACATTCCGATGAAATATATAATAGTACTCCATATGCTATATATTGAAGCTACCTTAAATTCTTTTTTTCCATTTAAGAAAGAATTAAAAGTATTCGCTATGCTGGATACGGGCATCATTACTGCTATTAACAGGAATGATATTCCATATACATAATTATTATTTATAAAATAGTAAGTCGATACAATTAATCCGAAAATTAATTGCATAGAGTTCCATTTAAACTGAGATTTTATAGATTCTTTAAGAACTCCTTCGTACCCTTGGGCGACCGCACGTGTGACTGCTGTGTTCATTCCAGTAAGAGAGAAGGCGACCCCGATTCCAGCTATGGATAAGATGTATTTATAAATACCGAAAACTTCTTTAGAAACTAAATGTGCGAATAGTACCGAGATCGCTAGAGAAGATACTATAGATACTAACTGGTTAATATTAAGCCAAAAACCGCTTTTAGCTACGTAAATCATATCGGTTTTTAGATATTTTTCGCTCCATTTAAGGATAGAAATGGTTTTAGACTTAGATTTCTCTATAATATTATTCATCGTATATATAGTAATGGAAAGACCCTCTATTTACCAGTACATGATATAATCCCTATGTTATGAATGAACAACTAATTAAGTACTTAAAGATATCACTTTATATCTTACTTTTCGCCACATTATTCGTGGTGATATTCCCTCTAGACGCAGAATTTTCAAAGCTTCTGGGATTCTATGACGTTAGAAAGGGAACCGCATTGCTTTCAGATTTAACTCTTAATAATCTATTCTTCTTATTCATTTCATCTAAGGGTTTTGTATTTAGATTCTTGGTTGAGGTGGCTGGAATGGTCTATTTAACTCTTTTCTTTTTAGATAAGGAATCAAGACCTAAGAATAATCTTGTAACTTGGTCATTAATTACTTTAACAGCGGTCTCTTTGCTTACTGCTTTTCTTGGTGAAAATCCTATTAAGAGTTTGTGGAGTAACTTCGAAAGATTTGAGGGTGCAATTCTTATAGTTCATATACTGACTTATTTCTTAATGCTTTCATCTGTAATACGTACAGAAGGCGTTTGGGTTAAGTTTTTTAAGACCTCTATCGGTGTATCATGTTTCGTATCTCTTTATGGTCTGCTTCAGTTAATAAAGAATTCTGATGGTTCAAAATTAGTTTCTGGACACTTTGGTCCAGACAGAGTGGACGCTACTATTGGTAATCCTATTTATTTAGCGGTTTATCTTCTAATACATATATTCCTAATTATTTATATTTGGTATACGGACAGTGTTAAGAATAAGTCATTCGGATTATATTTTTATCCATTATTGGCAATATATGAGACATATATACTATTCACCACAGGTACCAGAGGTGCTATGGGTGCATTAGCTATTGGACTATTAATTACATTCTCATTAATAGGAATTCTAGAAAAGAAAAATAGATTACTTAGAAATGTTTCTCTCGGTCTTGTGATAAGTATTTTTGTTGCAGTGGTTGCTTTGTTTGCTGTCAGAAATACTAATTTTGTTCAGGCTAATCCAGCTATGAGTAGAGCTGTTTCAGTGTTTAACTTAGGAGACGCTCTTTTCTCAAGATCTAAAATCTGGAGTATTGCTATTAAAGGATTTGAAGAGAAACCTGTATTCGGTTGGGGTCAGGAGGGTTTTAGTTATGTATTTAATAAATATTATGACCCTAAGATGTATGCTCAGGAATCTTGGTTCGATAGAGCACACAATGTTTATCTAGATTGGATGATTGCGGGTGGGATATTTGGAATTGTTTCTTATCTATTTATCTTGTATGCAGGTTTTGTGATTATTTGGAGAAAGATTAAGGGTTGGGGATTAGTAGAGAAGAGCTTGTTTACAGGACTTCTTTCAGCTTACATGATTCATAACTTCTTTGTGTTCGATCACTTGGTGAGTTATATGATGTTTGCAATAGTTCTTGCTTATCTAGTTTATAAATCAGAATTCGTTCCTATGTTCTGGAGTAAGTTTACAGATAAGACAGAAAAAACATTTTCAGAATGGAAATACTTCATAATGGCTGGTTCTGTAATTATTTTTGCTTTTGTTTACTATAATGTAATTTATAAGCCATACGAGGTTAATACCAATCTTTCAGAATTTCTAACGAATGTTTCAAGTAA
>CAYVEL010000034.1:0-5131 GCA_964450345.1 uncultured Candidatus Saccharibacteria bacterium
ACCACTGTTACCATGGTTAGAGTAAACGGGTATAATACATGTAATGCGGATGACCCTAGAAGAGTGCAGAGATCTCTAGAGATTACGTATTAATAGATTCTAAATATGGCTGAAAAGATACCAAATGAAATAGTCGAGCGCCTCTCGAAGCTTAAGGAGGCGATAGAGCGCTACAGATATGAGTATAATGTACTCGATAAGTCGAGTATTAGTGAGTCGGCGCTCGACTCTTTAAAGCATGAGCTCTATAAGATAGAAACACAATATCCTTCTCTCGTAACTCCAGATTCTCCTTCTCAGAGAGTGGCTGGTAAACCTTTAGACGAATTTAAGAAAGTGGCACATAAAGTTCCACAATGGTCTTTTAACGACGCTTTTTCTCCAGAAGAAATGCGTGAGTTCGATGCACGAGTTAAGAGATTTATTAAACAAGAAATAAACAAAGATATTTCTCCCACTTATACCGCTGAACATAAAATAGATGGACTTAAAATAGTTTTAGAATATGAGAATGGTTTACTTATTCGTGCTGCTACTCGTGGAGATGGTAAGGTGGGTGAAGATGTAACACTGAATGTTAAGACTATTGAGTCTGTGCCTTTAAAATTATCTAAACCAATTAGTTTAATAGTTGAAGGGGAGTGTTGGATGTCTAAGAAGGTTCTAGAAAATTTAAATAAAGAAAAGATAAAGAATGGCGAAGAACCTTTTGCTAATCCACGTAATCTTGCAGCAGGTTCCATTAGACAGCTTGATCCAGAAATAGCTCGTTCTAGAAAACTAGAGTCATATATATACGATATAGCTAGTATCGATCCAGTTTTAATGCCTAAGAGTCAGAAAAAAGAATTAGAATTTTTGCAGGAATTAGGCTTTAAGGTTAATAAATATTTTAAGCATTGTAAGAATATAGATGAAGTAATTGAATTTTGGAAAAATTGGGAAAAGAAAAAAGATTCTGAAAATTATTGGTTTGATGGGGTGGTGGTAAAAGTAGATGAAAGAGAACTTCAAGACGCTATTGGATATACAGGTAAAGCACCTCGTTGGGGAATTGCTTTTAAGTTCCCAGCAGAACAAGTTACTACTATAGTGGAAGACATAACGCTACAGGTTGGCCGTACAGGAGTCGTTACTCCTGTAGCTAAACTTAAACCTGTTCAAGTGGCAGGTACTACAGTGTCCAGAGCTACGCTACACAATGAAGATGAAATTAAGCGCCTAGATGTACGCATTGGGGACACTGTAATCCTCCAGAAAGCCGGCGATGTTATTCCAGATATTGTTAAAGTTCTTACAGAATTTAGAACTGGTAAAGAAAAGATTTTTAATTTCCCAAAACGAGTGGAAGGATGTGGTGGCGATGGTTCTATAGAAAGAATTCCAGGTCAGGTGGCTTGGAGATGTGTAGTGATGGACTCCGAAGAATTACAGAAAAGAAGATTTTATTATTTCGTATCAAAGAAATGTCTGAATATTGACGGTCTCGGTCCAAAGATTATTGACGCTCTAATGGAGAATGGGTTGATATCGAATTTCGCAGATATATTTACTCTTGAGAGAGGTGATCTATTATCTATTCCTAGATTTGGTGAAAAGTCTGTCGATAATCTACTCGAAGCTATTAATAATGTTAAGAAAACTACTTTACCTAGATTACTTGCAGGACTTTCTATTCCTCAGGTGGGTGAAGAGACCGCAATAGATGTAGCTGAAAAATTTGGCACGATTTATAAAATAATGAATGCGAAAGAAGACGACTTCATGAATATAGAAGGTGTCGGTCCCGTGGTCTCTAAGAGTTTAAGTGATTGGTTTAATAAAGCAGAAAATAGAAAACTCGTAGAGAATCTTCTTAAACATATTGAAATAGAATCTGAATCTATTAATTCAGCTAGAAAGGCAGGAAAACTTGCTGGTAAAATATTCGTACTAACTGGAACTATGACTAGTATGAGTCGTGATGAAGCTAAGGATAAAATACGCGCACTCGGCGGTGATGTGGCTAGTGCAATATCTAAAAATACTAATTATTTAGTAGCAGGAGAGAGTGCGGGATCTAAATTAGATAAAGCTTTAGAGTTTGGAGTAGAAATCCTAAAAGAAGAGGACTTTTTGAAGATGATTTAGAAAAAACTTAAAATATGATAATATCGTCTTATGTTTACAAGAGAAGATATAACTAAATTATCCGAATTAGCTAGAATCGGTCTAGATGATTCCGAAAAAGATAAATTAGCTGGAGAAGTCGAAAGTATTCTTAAATACGTTGACCAGATTAAGAACGCAAAAGTCGATATTAATGCTGAAGCTAGAGTAGGCGCTGTTAAGAATGTCTTTAGAGAAGATTCTGTCTTGAATCCTGCCGGCAGTAATACGGATATCTTACTTAAAGAAGCACCACACTCAGATAAGGGTTATGTATCTGTTAAGAAAATATTAGGAGGCTCATCAGAATAAATATATGACTATTGATTTAAATAAATTAAGTATATCTAGTGCTAGAAAATCTTTAGATAGCGGTGAATACACTGCGGTGGATTTAGCTAAAGCTTATATCTCTGAAATCTCTAAGAAAAATAAAGATATTAATGCATATCTAGAAGTGTATTCTGACGTCATAGCTCAGGCAGAGGAGGCAGATAAGAATATTAAAGCAGGAAATATTAAGAGACTAACCGGTATTCCTTTTTCTATTAAAGATAATATTTTAATTAAGGGTAGAATAGCCAGTGCTTCTTCTAAAATACTTGAGAATTACCACGCTACATATGATGCAAATGTTATTGAGAAGTTAAAAGCAGAAGGAGCAATATTTATTGGTAGAGTGAATATGGATGAGTTCGCTATGGGTGGATCAACTGAAAATTCTGCTTATGGTGTAACTAGAAATCCTTATGATTTAGAAAGGGTAGCCGGAGGTTCTTCTGGTGGTTCAGCAGCTTCCGTTGCTATGAATGGTGCTCTAGTTTCTCTGGGCTCAGATACCGGAGGATCTATCAGACAGCCAGCTAGTTTCTGCGGACTTGTTGGTCTTAAGCCTACTTACGGTGCTGTTTCTAGATATGGTGTGATGGCAATGGGTTCTTCTTTTGATCAGATTGGCCCAATCGGTAAGACAGTATCAGATGTTGAAACAGTATTTAATATTATCAAAGGAAAAGACAGCAGAGATTCTACTACCATAGATGAGAATACTTATCCCAAGAAAGATATTAAGGGTAAACCAGTAATAGGTGTTCCTAGAGAATTTTTGAATGGTCCTGGAATTGATAAAAATACTTTAGATAGATTTAATGAAAGTCTAAAAAAGCTAGAGTCTAAAGGTTATGTTATCAAAGATGTTCAACTACCTAATATCGCTTATTCTCTAGCTGTTTATTATGTTGTAATGCCAGCTGAGGTTTCTTCTAATATGGCTCGTTTTGATGGTATGAAATATGGAACTAATATTCCTGGCGGTGATTTACTAGGAGATTATTTAAAGACCAGAGGTGGTGCACTTGGTAAAGAAGTTAGAAGAAGAATAATTTTAGGAACTTATGTTCTTTCAGCTGGATATCATGATGCTTATTATAATAAGGCTAATGCTTTAAGACAGTTAATTACAGAAGATTTTAATAATGCTTTTAAAGATGTGGATGTTGTGATGACTCCAACAGCTCCTAGTCCTGCGTTTAAGGTTGGTGAGAAAATATCTGATCCTCTCGCTCTTTATTTAGAAGATATATTTACTGTCACAGCTAACTTAACAGGAATGCCAGCTATATCTATCCCTATGGGTATTGTTAATAAAGATAGTAAAGATTTACCTGTTGGATTACAGATGACTGCCAGAAAAGGAGAGGAGAATGTTCTATTTGGAGTAGGCAAAGATTTCTTAGGTGAGTTATAATATTAGTAATGGATTTAATAGGAATAATTGATCCTCAAAAGATTGTAGAATGGTTCCCTGAAGCTTTCAGGGCAGTTTTACCTTTAGCTCCTGTGGTCCTCGCTAATATATATAATGTCATTGTAGTTATATCAGTGCCTATTTGTTTTATTTTAATTTATTTTATCTTCTATTCTATTATCGGTAATCGCGCGATGATGCATAAAGTATCAGAGATGTTAAAGGCTCCAGTAGAGGAGGCTTTTTCTGATGTTCCAGTACAGATTATAAATAAGTTTAGTGAGAGATGGCTAAAAATAATGCAGTTAGTTAATACCGATTCACAGAATGATTGGGTTAGATCTATTATGGAAGCAGATATTCTTCTGGATGAGCTATTAGAAAAAAATGGTTACACAGGAGACAGTGTGGGAGAGAAGTTAAAGAGAGTTGAGAAGGGGGATATGATGAATTTAGACTTAGCCTGGTCTGCCCACTTGATTAGAAATAAAATAGCTCATGAACCAAACTTTGTATTAAGCCAGTATGAGGCTAAAAGAGCTATAGAGAGCTATAGAAAGGTATTTGATGAGTATGGAATGTTTAGCGCCTAGTATAAAAGCTAGATTTTGAGCTATTCTTTTTATTAACATCTTGCCAAGACATTCAAAATAGAGTATAAGTATTAGACATCGCGGGATAGAGCAGTCTGGTAGCTCGTCAGGCTCATAACCTGAAGGTCGGTGGTTCAAATCCACCTCCCGCAACAAGTATATGAGTTCTAAAAGCCTAATTTGGATAGGGATGACAGTCGGTTCTTTTATTGGTAGTTCCATACCAATGCTGTGGGGAGATAGTATGTTTTCAATGACTTCTGTATTACTTACTGCAGCAGGTGGTTTTTTCGGTATTTGGGCAGGGTATAAGTTAGGACAGATGTTGTTTTAGTTTTTCGCTATTCTTAAGTTTTAAAATTTTGAAAAAAGTCTTAAATCTGTTAGAATGGCGCGGTGCCATGTCGGGGTAGCTCAGTAGGTAGAGCACAGGACTCATAAGCCTGGGGTCGCGAGTTCGATCCTCGCCTCCGACACAAATAGTTTGAAAAATAAGAAGACGGTTGATTAGTTATTTAGATGTCTTTTATTTTTCAGAATATTATGATAGATTATGTACCAATGCGCCCGTAGTTCAGCTGGCTAGAACGTTCCCCTGTCACGGGAAAGGTCGTGGGTTCGAGTCCCATCGGGCGCGCAATAA
>CAYVEL010000035.1:0-4845 GCA_964450345.1 uncultured Candidatus Saccharibacteria bacterium
TAAAGAGTCTGGAGATTAATGGATTTAAGTCTTTCGCTAAAAAGTCGAAGCTTGATTTCGCTCATTCGGTTACGTCTATTGTCGGTCCTAATGGATCCGGTAAATCAAACGTAGCTGAATCATTCAGATTCGTACTCGGTGAACAGTCTATTAAATCTATGCGTGGAAAACGTGGAGAAGATTTAATCTGGAACGGATCTGGTGATTTACCTAAAGGTAATCGTGCCAGCGTGAAGATAGTTTTTGATAATACAAAGAAAGTTTTTCCTGTTGATTTTGAAGAAGTAGCTATTGAACGTGTAGTAAATCGCGATGGTACTAATGAATATTTTATAAACGGTTCTCTGGTGCGTTTGAAGGACGTTATTGAACTTTTGGGTTCCGCACATATCGGTTCCTCAGGACACCATATTATTTCTCAGGGTGAAGCTGATAGAATTCTTTCTGCGAATATTAAAGAGAGAAAAGAGATGATTGAAGATGCACTTGGTCTAAAAGTGTATCAGTATAAGAAACAGGAAAGTTTAAGAAAATTAGATAAGACAGCAGAAAATATTGATAAGGTGGAATCTCTAAGAAGAGAGATTGCGCCTCATTTACGCTTCTTGAAAAAGCAGGTAGAGAAAGTAGAAAAGGCTCGTGAACTTCGTGATTTACTTCGTGTTCAGTATCGTGAATATTTTGCTAGAGAAAAAGTATATCTAGATACTAATAAGAATAGGATTGAGGGTGATTTAACAGCGCCTGTGGCGGAATATGAAGCGCTCGGAGCGGAGCTAGAAAGGGTGAAGAAAATCGTAGCGGAGTCTAATAAACAGGATGAGAAGGGTGCTGTGCTTTTAAGTATTGATTCTAAGCTTCGTGAAGAACGTAGACAGAAAGAAAATGTATTAAGTGAATCAGGAAAAATAGACGGAGAAATAATGTCTATGGAGCGCTTTATTAAACGCGAAGAAGAAAAGGCTAGAAGCGCCTCAGATAAGACAGTCTATTGGAGGGATGTAGAGTCATTCGTTAAGGTTTTAGAAAATGATCTTTCAGGAGCAGATTCTTCAGATGACATAGGAAAATTAAAAGAGATTATTTCAAAGATTAAGGATTCTTGTAAGACATTTTTAAATTCAAATAAAACAGAAGTCCAGAATAACGGAATAGACGAAGCAAAGAATGAAATAAATTCATTAAAAGAAAAGAAAGGAAAGATTCAATCAGAAGTTTCTGAAATAAATAGAAGAATTGAAGCTTTAGAAGTAGAGTATAGAAACATTCAGCAGGAAATTGAAAAGGAAAAAGATACTAATCGCGACGCAGAACGTGAGGTATTTAGAATTATTGCTAAACAGAATGAAGTTAGATCTAAGATAGATCTTCTAAAGATGGAAAGAGAAAGGGTTAATCGTGAAGAAGTTCAGTTTAATCAGGAATTGCAGGATGCATATTTAATAGTAGGTAGAGAAGCTACTGCGTATGAAGAAGTTACTGGTGCAGAATCTGTACTTACAGAGCAAAGGATAAAACAAGATGAGAGAAGAAAAGAAATAGAGAAGACAAAGATTCGTCTAGAAGAAAATGGAGGCGCTGGTGGTGCAGAAATTGAAAAGGAATATAAAGAAACCATGGAGCGTGATGAATTCCTAGCTCGCGAATTAGTAGATTTAGAAAAGTCTTCAGAATCTTTGAGACAGATTATTGCTGACCTTGATATAAAATTAAAACAAGAATTTGAAGAAGGTGTTAATAAAATAAATGCTGAATTCGGAAAACTATTCAGTTTAATGTTCGGTGGAGGTACCGCTTCTATTAATGTCGTTAGAGAGAAGAAAAGACGTAGAAGTGATTCTAGTTTAGAGATAAGTGAAGATGGTGTTGCTGATGAAGAGAGCGAGGAGAATGTAGAATATGATGAAGGTATTGATATTAATGTTTCTCTTCCTAGAAAGAAGATTAAAGGTCTCATTATGCTTTCTGGAGGTGAAAGAGCTCTTACTTCTATCGCGCTTCTATTCGCTATTTCTCAAGTTAAACCACCACCATTTATTATTCTAGATGAAACAGACGCAGCACTCGATGAAGCTAATTCACGCAAGTATGGTGATATGATCGAATCACTCGCAAAATATTCTCAATTAGTTCTAATTACCCACAATAGAGAGACTATGTCGCGCGCTGGTATTCTATATGGAGTAACTATGGGTAAGGACGGCGCTTCAAAACTTCTATCTATTCAGTTTGAAGAGGCTGTAGCGGTGGCTAAATAATTTAAATTTTATAAAAATAAAAGTCTGGCATATCAATTAATATATACCAGACTTTTATTTTGTTTAATGAGTGATTTTGTGTTATCTTGCATTCAATAAAGAACCTTTAAAGATATGAATAGAAAACCGCATTACACAGCTGATGAGGTTCGTAAATTTATTACGGAACTCGAAAAACTTTTAAATAGTGGCACATGGACTAAACACAGTCCGTCAGATTTCATCAGAAAGTATCCGTGGGCTGTATGTTTTTTGGCTGGTGACCATTATCAAGGTCAGATCTTGCTTCAGGCTATTTCTGAAGGTCATAAAATTACGATTGAAGAACAGCCTATAGAAGATCTCGGTAGAGAGTGGATGGAAAGTTACGGAGATAATTTTTATTTACAGTTTATGGTTGGTTATTCTTCAGACAAGAAAAAGAAGATTCCAATAATTTTCACCCAATTTTCTCCTGGTAAATTTACTTTTTGCACTTTTTAATTCTATTACTTGTTAAAAATTAAAACCACACCTCGCGAGATAGGTGTGGTTTTTCATTTTATAAATATATTTACTAAATTAATTTATAGTCTAAAGTTTTTTTATCGAGATCAGCGCTAACTACTTCGAATCTGACTTTGTCACCAATGGTGAATTTCTTTGCTGTGCGTTCTGATACTAGACAAGCATTTTTCCTATCGAGCTTAAAGAATTCATCGCCGGATGTGCTTAGTTTACTTATATGAATTAGACCTTCACACTTTGTCTCGTTTTCTTCTATGTATAGACCCCATTCAGTAACTCCACTAACTATTCCGTTAAATTGTTTTCCAACCTTATCCATCATGTATTCTACCTGTTTGTATTTAATAGAATCTCTTTCAGCTTCTGAAGCGGTAATTTCTCTATTAGTACTCTGATCTGCAATGTGTTCAAGTGCGTTTAGTTCACGCTCAGTTAATTTTTCCTTCTTGATAGTCTTTTCTAGAAGTCTGTGAATTGCTAAGTCTGGGTATCTTCTAATAGGAGAGGTGAAATGAGTATAGTGACTGAAGCCTAGTCCGAAGTGCCCAATATTTTTTGTACTATAAATAGCTTTAGACATACTACGAATAATAGATGTTCTAATAACATCAGCTTCTGGTCTTCCGTCTATGCTGGCTAATAGTCTATTTATTTCAAGAGGAGAAACTTCACCATCTTCTACATGGAGACTGTGTCCTAAAGATTTAATAAATTCTGCAACATCTGTAATTCTCTCTGGGTCTGGGGAATCGTGAATTCTGTATAGACTCTTTGTTAGAGGATTAATTTTCTTAGCATTGTCATAAATGAATTTAGCCACACCTTTGTTAGCTAGAAGCATGAATTCCTCTACTAATTTATGTGCATCAAATCTAGATTTCTTATATACGCCAATAGGGAAGCCGTTCTTATCGAGCTTGAATTTTATTTCATCCTTTTCGAATTCGATGGCACCATTCTTTAATTTATCTGATCTTAATTTCTTAGCGATGTTATTTAGAATAACTAGTCTCTCGTGATTTTTAGGATCGCTGTCTTTTACTTTTCCGTCTACCACTTGGCCTGTTAGGGTAGCCTGAGCACTTTCATACGTGAATCTTTTTGCAGATTTAATTACAGTTCTACCGTACCAGCTATCTTTAACATGGCATTTCTCGTTAATAATAAATACAGCAGAGAAAGTTAATTTTTCTTCATTTGGATTCAAGCTACATAAATCATTCGACAGTATCTCGGGAAGCATTGGAATAGTTCTGTCGACTAGATATATAGAACAGCCACGCTTTAATGCTTCAGTGTCTAGTTCACTATGAGGTGTAACATATGCTGATACATCTGCGATATGAACTCCGATTTCATAATATCCCTTCATATTAGCGTCTCCTGGTGCGAATTCTTCTGCTGTTCTGAATGAAATAGCATCATCGAAGTCTTTAGCATCCTCTGGGTCGATAGTGCATGTCCAAATATTTCTAAAATCTCTTCTAGTCTTTAGTTCTTTCTCGATTTGTTTTGAGCTTTCTGATTTTAGTTTCTCAGCTTCTTTTTCTACAGCTTTAGGAAAACCGATTTCAAAGCCAGAGTTAAGAACGATTGATTCCATTTCTGCATTGTTTTCTCCCTTCTTACCGATCACCTTGTAAAGCTCAACTTCTGGAGACATTGAGTCTTTTGCCCAACTTCTTAGTTTTACTTGAACCTTAACACCTGCACCTAGTGTCTTTTCGAATTCTTTAGGGTCGATATTTTCTTTTTTAGCAAAGTCTAAAGCCACCTCTTTTCTTAGAAAGAATGTAATATAGAATTTCTTATTGTCAGGCATTATGACATAACCACGTGGGGCAGGTACGAGTGTTCCCACGAAGAGCTCAGTGCGTCTCTCTACGATTTTGGTTACTTGTCCTTCGAATCCTTCTCTGTCTTTTCTAGACTTTCTGGTTATGTCGTAGGCGACAGTATCACCGTCTAATGCGCTTCCTAATGTGTTTGGAGGGAAGAATATACTCTTATCATCCTCTAGGTCAATAAAACCGAAGCCCTTGGCATTCGTCCTTATTATTCCCGTTCCTTTCTTATTCAT
>CAYVEL010000036.1:0-4644 GCA_964450345.1 uncultured Candidatus Saccharibacteria bacterium
ACATGATGTAATAATCTTCCCCGGCAATCGGACTATTCCCAACCCACTTAACCCGGTTCCGGTCAAAAAGCATAAAGTCAACGCCCTTGGTATAAGTAGTCGTCCTGGTTTCGATTTTCTCAATTTCCTTGATATACCACTCGGGAATTCGATCAAATTCAGTGTCTGACCTGGTGATAATCGCCTTCTGGTAGGTGTAACCAACTAATGCTGTCACGACATCGCCCTCAGACACCCGGTACTCATTGGGGAATGACAGGCTGGCGTCCCCGCCAATCATTTGCAGGAAATTCTGGTCAACCCGGCTTGCATTCTGGCCAAGAAGCAGGAATTTCCGGGGTTTGATATACCGGATGGTGGCCACGAATTTGTCGGATGTATCGGAAATCACATCGGGATAATTTACCTTTATGGTTCCCCGGTTTGGAGTAACATCGGCAAAAGATTCCCCGGTAGTGACATTCAAAAGGCTTACCACCTCAGTTATGTCCGGCGACACCAGGCCGGATGAGGTGTCAGACTCAGGGATTCCCACGGTAAAAATGTTGTGGCCCGCATAGACAGCCTCCACCTCAACCGTTGATTCATCCGTCATTTCATAGTTCACTTCCAGGGCATCCCATCGGTCCGGCAAATCCCCGGAAATACCAACCATATTGCCGTTGTAGATCTGCCCTGGGGTAAATTCCTTGACGCCGCTGGTGATTCTGGATACCGAAAGGCAGGTATCCTTGGGGCACGAGAGCTGGATAACACCATTTTCCATAACTGCCCGCTCGGCTGTAATCTTCTTGGTTTTCTGGAAAGAATAGCGAATGCCGTCGCCGCCGCAGTACGAACAATTGTAGTCTGGCCGCCCGGACCGCAGAGTACAATTGCATTTATCGGCCATCATCCAGCGGACATACTGGCCGTGCCGGTCAATCAAGGCCTCGTAATTTCCCCTAGTCAAAGACAGGTTTATCGGGCTGTTCTTACTTAATCCGTTGATATTTCTCATCGCCTGTACCTTATTTCCTCAAAGAAAATGCTGTCTGTTTTGCCGCCAATTTTCACCAATGGGAATCCATTGTCATTAAAGCCCTCAAGGACAGCTTTACGCCCCCCGGTCAGCTCAAGCTCGCTGCCTTTTTTTAGATTAACCATTTTTCCGGCCATGTGCCGCTTGCGGTTGTTAATCATCTTTTTCATGGCCAGGGTGTTTGAATCGTATTCCTTCCGGTGCTGGTCGGCATAATCCGGGGCATCCTTTTTGAGCTTCAGGTACTTTGCAGTTTCGTAGTCAACATCCAGGTCAAGCTCTTTTGTGTCGTGGTCGAAAATGTAGTTGTCGTACTTCCACTTCAGGCGCTTGGCTATCGGCGGGTCAATCTTTTCCATCACATCAAGCAACGGGTTAACAACATGGTCATGGTAGGACTCTTCAACATGGTCATGCCAACCACGGGGCTTCCCCTCATGCTCTTTTTCGGCTGTTTCCAGGTCAAAAAGCGCCTGCTGGCCTTTCAGTTGCGGGTCTTGGTCCCGGTGCTTGTATGGGTCAATCCACCGGGTGTATGGCTTCCCGTTGTGGTCAATCCCGTGCTTGGGTACAAGCCGGGAATAATCCTTGGATTTTAACAGTTGGATCGGATCGGACATTTTTATTTACCACCATCAGATTGAGCCGATAACAAAACCGCTGAATTTGTTCTTGTGATTTTGCAAGTACGATTCTATATCTTTCAGGTACACTTGAATACGGGCACCAAAATATGCGTTTGTCGCTGATTGGGTTGAGCTGAAAGACTCGCTCACGCCATCCAGAGACAGACTGGATGACGAGAATCCGGCAATCAAACCGTCCCCAATGATATTAAGCAGCTTGCAGGCGGCAATCTTGCCCACAATGTCCCGCACATCAGCCGGAACAAGCCCTGCATTCCTCATGCCCACAGTGTAGTCAATCCTGAATCCATGAGGATAATCACCTCCACCAAAGGCATTACCACCCAGGGCGGCTATCGGATTCACATTGATAATTCCAGACGGGCCGACTTTTGGGTAAAAATGGAGGTGTCCCCGTTCACCATTCAGCCGCATCCAGGGCAAAAGGTTCAGTATCTTTTGGTCAACTATGGACCATAGTTCAAAACGCTCTACACTTTGGACTGGTCGGCGGCGCAAGGGAATCATGCCTACCCGAGTCCACCGTTCATGCTTGAATGGATAGGGCGGCTCAGTCTCATCATAAACAACGCCAGCCAGGTCAACCTTGTCGCACTTAATCACCCGTTGCTTGAAGCTGAAATTCAGATACCGTTCCAATTCGGCAAAAGCGGAGTCAATGGCAAATCGCACCTGATAGTCAGTGAATATCTCGTTGTTATTGGCCCGGAAGTCAATGCCCCACAGGTAGGTATACCGCAGGTCATCCGGGGTGAGAATTTCACCCCAAAAACCTTCTGGAATAACGTAGTTTCCAAGTGTCCAGCCTATGCGAGAGCTTCCGATTTTCACCCAATCGGAATAGGCGTAAACCGTACCACCGCCAACCAGGTATCTATATTGAAAAAGGCCATTTGAAAGGCCAAAGTCTGCAAATTTATTTGTAGGGAGAAGTGCCGGGGGGTTATTACTCCACCCGGCACCATCCCACACCAGCCAGGCACCGCCCGCCGTCATTCTCTCAAGTTGGTAGCCGATGAATCCGGCATCACCGGATGCGTCAAGCACCTCGATTATGACGTTATTTTGGACTGCGTTGGCTGATATTTTCATCATACTACCTCATAACCTGGGACAGAAAGGAAGTGCTTGGCTTCTTCTGCGCTGCACTCGGCAACGCCTTCCGCATCGAAATTAATGGGTACACCAGTGACCCCAAAAACGGGGCGATTTACGATTGCGGGGTTTTTGATTTTTCCTGTAAACGGCTTTGCCTTACCCTGATTCTCGCCGTCACCGCCCGTTTTCGTAGTATCGCCGGTGTTTTTGGAATCAGTATTACCCTGCTCATCCTGGGTTTCGATGTCTGCGCCCTGGTCTTCCAGTAGCGTTTCAGTGCCGTCAGCGTTTTTCTTAGCTCGTGGCATTTTTCGATCCTTTCTTTGTAAAGACAAAGCAAGGGAGGCTTTCGGCCCCCCTTGTAGTTATTTGGTTTGGTACTTACCGCCGATCATCCCATGCAAGATAGGTAATCAGCAGTTTGTCACTTGCGGATACCGCAGAGCTGGTATACATCGAACCATCAGCCGCAATACTGCATGTACTGGTAATGTCGGTGCTGGCAGTCAAATTGATGACCCCGCACAACTCATCATCCACCAGAAGGCCGGTAACTGTTTTGTTACCGGCACCAGCAGTCGCAGTAATGATCGTCTGTTTAACCAGCGGAACGGTACGCCCTGGTTTTAGCAGCTTGGAAAAGACCGGAAAAGCCTTAGCCAGCTTGGTTTTCAAAGACGCCATTCTCCTTTCTTCCTTACTGGTTAAAACCAGTCAAGCCCGGTGTAGGCGACATTCTTGATGAGTCCGTGATACCAGGGAACCTTAACGTCCGGGGTCGAGTAGTTCACGATCAAAAATGGCACGATGGCCGCATTGGTCGGGTACAAATCGAACTGCATTGTCGGCAAAAATTGGTCAATCTGGACGGTGGCCTGATTAACGTCATGCGACAAGAGCAAGATTTCGCCAGTTCCCGGCAGTTCATCGTTCTGGTCAAGGGCCACAGTGGTAGCAGAGCCAGAATCAGCAATGCGGAACATTTCACGACAATCAGTACCATCGGATGCACCAATCTTGGACCGGCATATAATGTAGCCACTTCCCTTCTTGGAGCCGGGGGTAATGGTAATCTTGGCTTCCTGACCAGCGGCAACGGCCAGTGATGCGGCAGTACAACCAAGGGAAATTCCCTTTTCGGAAATTGCAAAGACCTGGTAGTAATAAGTGCCAGCAGTACCAGTCACAAAGCCAGTACCGCCAGTCTTGGACTGAGCCGCAAGGGCAATGGTCGGGGCATCGGGGCGAATTGCCGAATCACCGGGGATGGGCGCACCCTTCACACGGTAGAACTTGTTGGCACCGGCAGCCTTACCACCAATCACAATCTCGTCAGAGAATGGGGTGGGATAGGTTTCAACAACGATACCAGCACGGCCCTTGTTGTCGCCAGTGTTGAATCGCAGACGGTCTTGAACCAGTGTCTGCACATCCTGGGCAATCAGGGCGGGCATGAAGCTATGCGTTAAGTTACCACCGGCCTCGAATACCTGTCGGGAAATTTCATTGAAAGCACCATCGCCTTCAGTGGTCATCTTCTTGCCACGCAGGTCATAAATACACTTCTGAGAAGCGGCACGAATCTGCTTGGGAATACTGTCAAACTGGGTCGGAACCACAGAGCTGTCAGCATGGAAGACACCCCACTCGATACCCTTCAGGATGGTAAGAACACCGGCAACCTTTTCTGATGCCTTAGCATCTTCCAGGGTGGCGGCAGTCTGCATCTGCAAGGTAATCTTGCGATAGGTCTGCATGTACTTTACAGAACGGGTTACTCGCTCGATGGTCTGTGAGGTTTCAAGACTTTCGGCACCTTGTGTTACGCAAATGCTTGATTCATCACCACCCTCATTCCGGCGAAAGTATTCATGGTTG
>CAYVEL010000037.1:0-4292 GCA_964450345.1 uncultured Candidatus Saccharibacteria bacterium
AAACATTACACCTCGCACCCATCAGGAGTGGAGTGCATCCAGATAACCGAGCATTGCAATTTTAACATTGGCAACGCCATCAAATACCTTTGGCGCGCTGGTCTGAAAGGTGGGACCGAGGAGGATTTGCAAAAGGCGCGGTGGTATGTCGGGCGTGAAATTCAGCGAATCGGAGGAAAGCCACTTTGAACAAATCCTACCGCAACCCTTCCCATAAGAACAGGGACGAACGCGAAATGACGCGTGAATTCCGAGGACGCTCGGGAGTAGTAGCTAATCATTAAAACTATGAGCATCTGGAAAGCACTCATCTCCGCGTGGTCTAGCCGCAAACTCTGGGCGTTCTTCTTCACCGTCGGAATCGTTTGGGCTGGTTTCGAGAGGTCTGCCAACTACATCTGTGCGCTGCCAACCGACAAGGGCGGGTTCATTGTCACACTCTCAGTCGCCGCGTTCGGCATCATCGGTGCCGCTGCCGGGGCCTACATGGGCTTCCAGTCGCGGTATTCTGCGGACTCTGTCGCCTCTGCGCTGTCAGAAACTCTGACAAAGGTGGGACGCGCACCGAAAACAACCAGCTTCGATGACCTCGATGACTAAGCGTTTCCTCTCGATGATCCCCTACCTCTGGTCTGTGGAGGGGACCGTGTTTGAAAACGACCCGGACGATCCCGGCGGGGCCACCAAATACGGAGTAGATCAGCGAAGCCATCCAGACGTTGACATCCGCAACCTGACCGAGGAACAGGCCAAGGAGATCTACTGGAAGCAATACTGGCTGAAGAACGACTGCGAGAAATTGCGATTCCCTCTGGGAGAGGTGTATTTCGATGCGTGCGTCAACCACGGCCGCGGCCGGGCAGACGCGCTTCTTGCAGAATCGAAAGACGCAGCTAGCTTCCTCAAGGCCCGCGACGATTTCTATCGCTCGCTCGCTGAGAAAAGGCCGCGTTCTCGGAAATACCTCAAGGGGTGGTTGAACCGAAACAACATTTTGCGGAGGCATCTGGGGATTAAATGAGTAACGACGTAGAGCGCGCAGAACTAAACAAGCACATCCTCGCGCTTGAGGAGTTGGCTCAAGCGATCAACTCATCATTGTGCGACTCTGGAACCGGAGGATGCAGGATCCGCGTTGCGTCTGCTCGGGCGACTCAGGCAATCGAACTGTGTTTGCGGATGCTGCGGAAACATCGCAAAAGCATTGCCCGCCTGTGAGTGATTCCGTCGAGATCCTATATCGCAAGTTAGGCCGGGAACGGGCGCGCGGGATGTTCCATCCAGAACTTAATCTGATCGAGATAGATTCAAGGCTGGAAGGCGAGGAGCATTTAGAAGTTCTGATTCATGAATCGTTGCACAAATTGCAACCTGATCACTCAGAGGAAAAGGTCGAGGAGGATGCGAGAAATCTAGCATCAATTCTATGGGCAGACGGTTACAGAAAATTATGAACATATCGCACAAACCTAAACGATGGATGGCTGTTGGATGCTCGCATGGGGAGTTTATTGATCCCGATGCTAGGGAAGCCGTCATAAAGTTTAAGTCGCGCTGGAAGCCGCAAACAACGTTGCACCTTGGGGATTTTGTGGATCTTGCTGCTCTGCGGGCGGGGGCCGGCCCTGGCACTAAGGACAGCGCGAAATCAGTCTCTAAGGACGTTGACGCCGGCGTTGCGTTCCTCCGCGAACTGCGCCCGCAACATATCCTATTCGGCAACCACGAAAACCGCTTGATGCCGATGGCTGCAAGTCCGAATGCGATTGCTGCTCACGCTGCGCAGTCTGTCCTCGAGGAAATCAACGAGTGCGCACGCGACCTTAAAGCGCGAGTCTATCCCTACAACGTGCGGTCTTACGCTCAGCTTGGGGATACCAAGTTCCTTCATGGTTTCGTCTACAATGTAAATGCCATCCGCGACACGGCAGAATCATACGGCTGCAAAACAGTCATGGCTCACATCCACCGCTGCGGGCAGGAGCGCGCTAGGACGCTTAACGGAGTTTCCGGCTACGCGCTCGGGATGCTGATGGGTTTTGACGCCGAATACGCCAGCACTCGCCGGCAGACCCTCGCATGGTCACAGGGGTTCGCATGGGGCGAATACGGCGATACGTATTGCACGGTCAACATTTGCGAACGCCCATTCGGCCAGCCGTGGAGGTTGCCGTTTTGAAGCCGGAAGCAGAAGCGGCATGGGCGGCGTTTATTGCGGATCGCCAAACATGCTCTGCGGACGAGTTAGAGTTGGAAGGCTGGCTGACAGCAGTGCGGTTTGCCGAGATTGCCGGCGTAACTCGGGATGTTGCATTCGCCCGACTCAACCGCAACCCTGCCGTTGATAAGCGGATGGAGCGTGTGAGATGTGGGCGGGATACGCGGCTGACTAGCTTTTTTCGTCCGAAGGCTTGACCTTGGATAGACTAATTCTCGCTTTCTGATTCCTTTAAAATTCTTGCAGCGCGCAGGTATCCAATGGCCTTCCCGCGTGTCCACTCATCGCGCCCCATCTCTGGGTGCTGCGCCTCGCCATCTGCGGCGAGATGCCAGGTGATGCGTGCAAGGCGGGCGAGTTTGGAAATTTGCGTTTTCATTTCTTCCCCCATCTAGCCTTTGCCGCATCTGATGCAGCCTTGCTCCTCTGCTGTTTCGTCATTCCAGCCCATCGCGCTTTTCCTCCCTTGGATTGGTTTTCGCTTGTGATGGGTTTCCCGCAGTGTGGGCATTTCATAGTTGGTTGTGGCGCCTGCTACGCCCCGTGTGGAAAGTTTGCAATGAAGTGCTGATGTTCTTTCGGCATTGAGTTGTAGGCCTGCATTGCAGTAATTCCGAAATCTTCTCTACACTTCTTGTTGAGGCTCTCGGCAGCGGCGAATTTGCGATCTGACTCCATGCTACCGATAGCAAGGCCTGCGAGCTGACTGTCGAGCGAGGCCCATATGTGAACGATCTCGAACAGTGACAGTTCAGACTTCTGCGGGTTGTCGATCTCTGGGAGCGCATCGAATGCGGCTTGCTGGGCTGGGTCGGAGAACGTGCTGTTTTTGGTTGGCGATGTGGATTTCATAGTGGTGGGTGGTTGTGTCATTTTCTCGCATCCGGTATCCCGTCTGCTGCAATCAGAATATGCAAGCTAGCTCGCATTGCAAGAAGTATTTTCAGCTTTTTTCTGCCCGCACAAGAGCGCAGCCATTTTCAGGGAATGATCCATCCGCACCTCGTCACCGTAGGTTGACAGGATGAGCCTGCCACCGTCCCTGTGACCCTGCCATGCGGCGATTGTGGGCGCGTCTATGCCGAGTCGCAAAGCCGACGTTATGAAAAACCTGCGGAGCGAACGCGGCTCGAAATGCGGGAACCCGAGCCGCTTGCACGCGCCAGCCAGCGCCTTTTTGCAATCATCGTGGGGCAACAGCCGGGCGTGCTGATCGGCAGGCATAGCGGCGAGCCTGCGCTCAACGATAGGCCTTGCAAGCGGATAGATAGGGATCAGGAATGATTGCCGGGTTTTCCTGCGGAAAATCTGGATTGTGCCGGCGTCTAAATGGACGTGCTGGCGCTCGATTCCAGACAATTCCGCCTGTCCGAGTCCGAGTCTCCCGGCCAACTCGATATAATCCGCCGAATCCTGCCGACCATGTCCGTTGGCGACCTGAGAGCGGAGATTTGCAACGATGGCTGAAAATTGATCCTCGTTGGGTGTCAGTCGGGTAATGTCGCCCGGTTTCTCATATCGCATCCCATCCATGGGGTTGCGGGCAATCACTCCATCCTCTACCGCTGACTGGAAGAATGCTCTGGCGGCGCGCAGCATTTTGTTGCGGGTTGCTGGGCGAAGATCCGCATACTGCGCCAGCCACTCCTGGCAGTCTGATTTTTTGACCTTGGAGATGACAGCCGGCCCGGTCCACTCGTCCACCAGTTTCCCGATATGGCGGGTGATGTTGTCCAGAGACGCCGCTGATCCGGTGACGGTGGGCAGAAATTTCCCCTTGTGGACCTCCATCGTCCTGCCGGCGAGAGTGTGGTCGGTGGACTCAAGATCCGTTCGCCACGATTTGAGTTTTCGGCGCGCCATGGCGAGGTCGGAGGTATCAAGCGAGTGCCGAATTTGCTTGCCCCTGTGCTTCACCAGCCCATAATACACGCCGTTCTTGTAGCGGTATAGACATGCGCCAACTTTCACCCAATCTGCTTCCTGCTTTTTCTGTGGATCGCTCATGCTTTCTGTGTGTGGTTACAAAATCAGGTTACAATGCGGATGATACCGGCGATGGAAACTGTTGCAA
>CAYVEL010000038.1:0-4211 GCA_964450345.1 uncultured Candidatus Saccharibacteria bacterium
TCAGCTTCGTATTCAGTGTTCCTAGAGCCTATATAAGCTACTTCTGCGAAATCTGGATCTATTTGCTGTTCCTTAAAAGATAATGCCTCTACGGTCTTTATTTTAGGCTTTAAAAGCACATTACCATTTAAACAAACAACAACTCCGTTTTGTTTTTTTGCCACATATAAATCTCCATACGAGACAAAAACATAAAACTTGCCGTTGCATTTTATTTTTTCTCCAGAGTGAATAGCCATGCTATATGCCCACACACGATCTCCAACTTCAACTTCTATTGTTGTCTTCCAATATAGACCGTTCTGCTCGTCCTCATCCCAAAAAACTAAACGTTTTGGTAGTTTGGCTACGATACCGGAACGAACTGCATGGACGCTAGTCTCGTAGGTAAAATCAGTCGCTAACTCAAAACCCGATTTTGTTTTTACCTTTTCGTGCATGAAACTGTCAAGCTCGATGAGAACCCTGTTATTCCAGAGCTCTCCATCTAAGCTATCGAGTTCAAACCAATCTAAGTTGTCTTTAAACAGGTCTTTATTGTCCGTAGAAAAAGACTCTTCTAAACTTCTGGGGTCAATGTCGTACATAAAAGAATCTCTTTTTTGTTGTATAAACGGTATTCGTCGCTAGGATTATCTGTTGGAACAACCCTCTTTTCGTTTTTGGTTAAAAGAACTCTGTCTCCAATTTTTATTTCTTTTGTTCTTTCTTCTGTTCTGGATACAGCAACTACTTCGCCTGAAAAGTCAGTTTTTAGCTTCGCTGTCGCAGGGATTAGAATGCCTCCAGAAGAAATAGTTGGGGGTTTGTCCATTTTTACCAGGATCGTGTTGATCGTCGTATTTATCTCCCTGCCCTGATAAGTTATCAAACTCTTAGTCATATGTAACGTATTGATTATTAGCTATATCAGAAGGGTAAATCCGATCCTTCATCTTCTCCAACACCATTTGCTGTTTGTGCTGCCGTGTACGATTGATTCCCCATATCAACATCTAAGTTAATACTAACCAAAGAAATGTTGTGAAACCATTTTGTTACTCCATCTTTTGTCCAAGGGCGAGAATTGGCAGTATATTCTACGGTTACATTATCACCAATGCTTAAATTTTGTACTAAATCTACCTTGTCATTAAATGCAGTTAAACAAAGCTGATTCTTAAATTTTTCTCCCCACTCAATTACAACGTCAATTTTTCTCCACTCCTTAGACGTAGCTGCTGACGTTCCTGACTCAACACCACTAAATGAAATAATCTTACCTGAATCTTTACAAGCCATTTTGTTTTAGTTTTAAATTTATAAATTAAAATCGTTTTTATATCTCCATACGAATCCACCAGAATGTGAGTGTTTCTTACTACCACAAGCGCATTGAGAAATTCCACCGCATCCAATTCCTAAAGATCTTCCTGCATCAGAAGCACTGTCAAATCTATTTATAAAAGTTCCGTCCTTATCGAATTGGAATACAGGCTTACTTAATGGATGAAATGATCCAACTCTTCCTATACAACTTGGTTTTTTTATTCCAATTTTAAATGCGTGTATTGTGTTTTCTTTTGCCGTAACCCATTCTAAATTTTCAATGCTATTATCTGTTTTAATTCCACTTATATGATTTACTTGTGGTTTGTTTTCTGGGTTTGATATGAACGCTTCTGCAACTAATCTATGTACCATAACTACTCTTTTTTTATTAGTATTCATGAGTGTTATCTGAAAGTACCCATATGGGTTTATTGCTTGACGTCTAATTTTAGTTGGGTAGTGTCTAAATTCACCGTCTGATCTTAATATAGTTCTATCAACACCCCTAATCCTACCTATATTACTTACCTGATAATATCCCTCAAATCCATCAATGTCTTTCCAAATCTCATCCATTCTTTTTCAATTTAAACGTTTCCACAATAATACATCCATTTTGAGAAAATCTGTTACGATCTACCACCAAAAGATAAGCCTCCATTGGTTCTATATCATCCACATTATTTAAATAGACTCCACCCGAATTACTAAACTCTTTATCCTCAAATAAAAGTGCCTCGTCAATAGTTGCAAGACCAACCAAAACATTAGTTGTTCTTTTTCTTTTTATACTCGACACTGATCCGCAGTAGACAGGTATGCAACATTTATTAAACTTACTGTCGATGAAGTCTTTTATCCTGTCGTACAAAACTAGTGTACCATACTTGCGAGTACGAATAGTTTTCTGTCTTGTAGGTCTAGGAATAAAAACTAACTTTTGGTTGTTATTGTCTACTATGTAACTAATGCCTTCAAGTGATAGTATTGGTGTTTTCTGATCGAACCTAATGACATGTGATAATTCCTGTTCACAAAACAAATCAGATTCTTCTTGTGTTCTTGCTATTAACATGTTTAAATTTGTTTATTCCACTAATATAACTCCATCTATCACAAGAACAGTTAGTTGGTTCTTTAATGATTTCACAAACAACAAAACAAGCATTTGTATTTTTGTCCAAACTAGAACAGTTTGAACATCTGTCTATTATTGTTCCGTTTTCCATTTGCTAAATTACGAATAATAAGTGAACAAAACAAATTATTTAGAAGAAATGTACTCAACTCTATAATAAATTCTTCTTTTTCTTAACCATTCTAATAAACGATACCATCTTGTTTTTTTCTTCGATGCAACAAACAAGCACTTGTTTTCTTTTATAAAAGTTTCATTATCCCAATACGGATCGTACCCTTCGTAAGAATAACGACAATATATATTTGTTTTTCTTTTACCATTTACTATCTCTTTTTTAGATATAGATAGAAAAGAAACAAAATCATCTGGCAGCTTTGCGCTGTTATTTTTGTCTAGTCTTAAATATGTTATTCGTTTCTTCATTATATAAACAAATTAAATGTAGTTTATTTTTACTCAAAAACAACAAATTCTGATTTAATAAATTCAATATTATCCGAATCTTCAAACCAAACAGGATATGTTCCGTTTCTATGTGGTATTACTGAAGTTGTTAAACCATTTCTTCCATTGACAGATATTTTTCTCATAACAAAACTATTTTTGGTTTATTTTAATTTTATCTAAGTCAATTTTATCTCCCCATCCATTTATTGCAGCTAAAACAATAATTTCGTTATTTTTTATTTCTAATAGTGCTAATAAATTCCCATTAAAATCAACTTCAATTCTATTTATTTCTTTTCCCATAACAAAACAAATTAATCTTTGGTTTTTTTGTTTAAGGTTCTAAATCTCCTTCACAGATGTTCCCATCCATTAATCCAATTAAGTCTTCTGCTGATTCTAAATCATCTTGATCGAATGTTGCGCTTTGATAATCTCCGTATTCATCCATCCATGTTATAAACACTCTGGCAAAAGGTGGTCTTCTCATAAAAAAAATAATTTATTTGGTTGTTTTTTTATTATTTGGCTATACTTCTAGAATAGTTTAACCTCATTATCCATTCGTATTTTGTATTGTAATTGCAATTTTATTTTCCAAAATAATCAGTAAAATAAGGCATTACAACTACGTTAGTTGCGTATATTTCTGAGTTAGCGAGAATTAACGGTATGTTCAAAAAGTTCTGCTATTTCTGTGCTACTACCTACATTATATCTACCTGTTTTGTATCTTACTTGTTCTATCATAGTTATTAACTCTTTACGAAAGTGTGGAATATCTGTTATTAAAATAGAATAACTCTCGCTAATACCAAATAAACGCAATATTTCTTCTGCTGCTAATTCGGGACTGTTGTTATTAATAACTTTTACTATCTTTTCTTGTGTTTCCATAATACTGCGTTTATTATTTACGTTATATGTAATAAAATTTACTACCCTTGTGCTACTGGAAAGTCTTGTTTCAATACAGAGAACAAGACTTCTGGTTTAATCAGAAAATCAGATTCGTCAGTTAGTAAGTGCCACTCACCATCATCAATCTTCATTTCAAATCCCATATCTCTCATACAGATATGTAATTGTTTTCCTTCTCGTGTTTCAAGTGTAATTGAGTTGTACACTTCTTTCAAAATAATCTGATTTTCTTTAGTTTCTACTTTCATAATCCGTAAATTTTACAACCTATAACATACGTTAGTTCAAATAGGTTTATTGATGAAGCAAAACTACACAAAAAAACAACGGCATGCAAATTTAATCGCATGCCGTAAAACATATTTTTGTAAAATAATTATGAAGCTATTCC
>CAYVEL010000039.1:0-3920 GCA_964450345.1 uncultured Candidatus Saccharibacteria bacterium
ATAATCTCTTCTTTAGTTAATGCACCGTGTTTTGAGATAATACTCTTAATAACATCTCTAACAACACCTGTAACATAACCCCATTCTTTTAGTGCATAAAGTCCTCTTCCTACTAGAACGAAACGAGGATCTTTAATCAATTCGTTATGTGTAGTAGCAACGTGAGCTTTCTTCTTAAATATCTTTTCAATCTGCTTAGCAACTTCTCTGAAATGAATTGGAGAACCATGTTTTCTGATAACTAGGAAGGCATAATCTCTCATACCCTTAGTTTTAATGTTTGGAGAATGTGCAACACCCCATTCACCTAATGCATTCTTATCAATCTTCTTAGATAGTGATAACCATCTCTTAACTATTTCCTGATTCTTAAATTTCTCTGATTCATCCTGTAGGTGTTCAAAGAATTTATCTACGATTTCACTTTCTGGAATAATATCACTGTCGCTAATTTCTGAATAAAGTTTCTTTAGAGCTGCTTCGATCTTATCTGCAAGCTTCTGGTCAATATGCCATCTATGCTTAAAGTCATCATCTTCCTTGTGTTTAGAGAATTGTTCACCAAGGACAAGAAGAAGATTAATATGATTCTGAGTACTCTTATCTTTAGATAAGTGAGCCATTAGATCATCTTCCACCACAATACCTCCTAGAGAGTGAAGTAACTGAGAAAGCTCTTCAAATACTGATTTATGAGCCTTATATTCATCTGACTTTCTAATAACATTCAAAGCGTAATTCTCAATCTGTCTAACTCTTTCACGAGTAATACCGTAAGTCTGGCCGATAGCCTCAAGAGTCATTCTCTCAGAGTCTTTTCCTAGACCATAACGAGCAGTAATAACGTCACGTGCTCTTTCTGGAAGCGCGCTTAGTAACTTCTTTGTTACCTGTTTTGGTTTAAACTGAAATGTTGCCATTGGTTTTTATAATATTTGAATAGACTTTATCAGAATGTTGTTCTTACGTCAATTCTGTGGTTCTTAGACTATAGCACACCTTACAATATTTCGCAATATTTTTATTAATTTGTCACTATACTGATAACACGGCCTGGAATATAGATAAACTTCTTAATTTCCTTACCTTCTAACCACTTTTTTGTGTTCGGAAGATTAAGTACAAGCTCTCTAACCTCTGCTTCTTTTATATTCTTATCGAGTTCAATCGTATCTCTAACTTTTCCATTAACTTGAACAGACATAACTATCTTACTCTCACCTATTTTTGATTCATCAAACTCTGGCCAGTTAGATAAGTGAATAGATTTTTTATTTTTTAGAACACTTACCCAAATCTCATCTGAAACATGAGGTGCAAAAGGAGCAAATAATTTAATGAATGCCTCCGCAGTAGATCTATTAATCTCTGCCAATGATTCTAATTCATTAAGGGCAATCATAAGTGTACTGATAGCAGTATTGTACTTCATGTCTGCGATATCTTCTGTAACTTTCTTCACAGCTTTATGAAGTGATACAGGAATTTCTGAATTTTCTTTCTGAGCTTTATTTAATTTAGTGGTTTTTAGAATTATTTTTTCACTATTAAATAATTTCCAAACTCTTTCTACGAATCTACGTGAACCCACCATGCTATTAGTATTCCAAGCGATAGCTTGATCGAATGGTCCCATAAACATTTCATAAACACGTAGAGTATCTGCTCCATATGTCTTAACTATATCGTCAGGATTAACTACATTACCCCATCTCTTAGACATTTTTCTTCCGTCTTCTGCCATAATCAAACCTACATGCTGTAATTTCTTAAAAGGCTCTTTAGTAGAAACAAAACCATGATCATATAGGAAGCGATGCCAGAAACGAGCATAGATCAAATGACGAGTAGCATGTTCTGCTCCTCCAACATATAGATCTACTGGCGCCCAATACTTCTCATTTTTCTTTGATACAAGATTCTTAGAATTCTTATTATCCATATATCTTAGATAGTACCAAGATGAACCCGCCCACTGTGGCATGGTATTAGTCTCTCTCTTAGCCTTACCCTTACATTTAGGACATTTAGTATTAACCCACCTATCTATAGCAGCTAGAGGAGATTCTCCAGTTCCAGTAGGCTCATATGAGACCACTTTAGGAAGTTTTACTGGCAAATCTTTTTCTGGAACTCCTACGATTCCACATTTTTCACAGTGAATAAGAGGAATTGGCTCACCCCAATATCTCTGTCTAGAAAATACCCATTCCTTAAGTCTGTATTTACTTACCCATTTACCACCAGCAAAAGCAGTAATTTCTTTAGCGATAGTTTCTGAATTTTTACCGTCGAATTTTCCGGAATTAGCTATTATTCCAGATCCTATATAACAAGATTCACCATTAAAGAATTTCCAAGCCATTCTTATATCTTCTCTATTAACAGCTTCTGTAACTTCTTTATGCGAAAGCCAGACAACATCATGTAAAGCTTTTTCTTCTTCTGAGGTTTCAATTCTCTCTCCATTCTGAAGCTCAAAATAAGCGACTTCGAAATGTGCGTATCTATTTACGTTTTTAACTTGATGGAAGAATTTAGAATGAACTACACCAACATTTTTAATAAATTTAGCACTCTTATATCCAGTCTCTTCTTCTATTTCTCTAGCACCAGCCATGTCAGCGGTCTCACTATTTTCAAGACCTCCTACAATAAAACCTTTCCAGCCATTCTTTTTATAGAATGACATTAAATACTTATCTTCTGACCAATGTTTAATAATACATACAGCTGCTCTTCTTTCTACATATTCTAAACCAGGTTTAACTGAATCTGTTCCGTCTTCTTTAATTATTAATGGTTCTATAACTGACTTAATCGGTAAATTATATTTCTTAGCAAAATCCCAGTCTCTTTCATCATGCCCAGGAACAGCCATTACAGCTCCAGTTCCGTAGTCACCTAGAACATAGTCAGCGACGAATACTGGGACTTCTACTTTGTTTACAGGATTAATAACTTTAACACCCTTAATCTCTACTCCAGTCTTTTCTTTCTTAGCATCTGTTCTATCTATTTCTGTTTTTGATTTAGCTGATTCAATATATTTATTTATTTCAGCTGAATTAGAAGAACTCTTAATCAAATTCGCAATACTCTTATATTCTGGAGCGACCACGACATAAGTAACACCGAAAAGTGTGTCGGGTCTAGTAGTAAATACTTTTATTTTTTCTGAAGATCCCTTAATCTCGAAATCTATTTCTGCACCCTCGCTCTTACCGATCCAGTTTCTCTGAAGAGACTTAATAGATTCTGGCCAATTAATTAAAGGTTTTCCCTCTTTATCTTTCTCATCAATACCTTCAAGTAATTTATCAGCGTAATCAGTAATACGAATGACCAATTGCTTTAGTGGCTTCTTTTCAATAACAGTTCCGCAACGCTCACATTTTCCATCCTCAATGTCTTCATTAGCTAAACCTGTTTTACATGAAGGACACCAGTTAATAGGCTCAAAAGATTCATAAACTAAACCTTTATTAAATAACTGTAAAAATATCCACTGAGTCCATTTATAGTACTTAGGATCTGTAGTATTAACCTCACGAGACCAGTCATAATCAAAACCTAGAATTTCAAGCTGATCTTTATATCTCTGTACATTCTTAGTAACCGCTACAGCAGGATTAGTCTTATTCTTAATCGCGTAGTTTTCAGCAGGAAGACCGAATGCATCGAATCCCATAGGATGAAGTACATTAAATCCTCTCATACGCATATAGCGAGAATAGACATCGGTAGCTATATAACCCTTAGGATGACCGACATGCAGACCTTCACCACTCGGATATGGAAACATATCGAGTATGTAAAACTTCTTTTTCTTAGCGTCTTCCTTGGTCTTATATATATTCTTTTTTGACCAATAATTACGCCATTTCTTCTCTACCACATCGTGATTATACGGCTTCATA
>CAYVEL010000040.1:0-3739 GCA_964450345.1 uncultured Candidatus Saccharibacteria bacterium
GAGATCTACTAGCTAAGAAGGGTGCGGATATAACAGATTTCAGAAAATACATGAGAAAAAAAATGACAGAATACATGACTGAGAAAGGAATAGATTATCAAGTTAATAAAGAGTTAAAAAATAGAAATGGTCGTGGTTGTGGAATGATGAATTACTAAAATTACTAATTGTTAGGTGTTTGCTAAAAGTTTAAAGTTTTGACGAAAACAAAACCCTGTATAAACAGGGTTTTGTTTTGTATAATTTAGTCATCATGGAAAATCAAACACAATCAGCTAACGCGATAGGTGAGAATGTAACTATAAATGGCGACATCGCCAGTAATAGTAAAATAATTCGCTTTTTAAGAATATTTAAATGGTTTGTGTTATTTGTTATTTTTATCTCTTTTCTTAAGCTTCTTATATTTAATACAGCTCCAGTAGATTGGTTTTCTTTTGCAGTTACACTAGCATGTTTTACAACTTCTTGGATTTTAATAAAAAAGAATACTAGGGCTAATCTGGCATTGGTGCTCATGCTGTTGTCGTTAATACTCTCTTTTGCAGGTTTTGTTTTTATGGGGATTATTGCTTATGTTTTTGTAAGGCTGGCCACTTTTATTCCAGAAACATGGGATATTATATGGTCTCTTGGTGGGGGCGGACATTAATTTAAAGATTTATTATGTTATCATTAATTAGGTAATTACTAGTATTAATAAAATATAAAATTTATGGGATTTTTTAATAATCAAAAGATATCAAATATTCAGTGGACAGGTCAGACACCAGAAACATTAGCATGGCGTTTTCCAGATGTTGATCAGGTTCTTCAGAATAGTTCTACGGTTATAATATCCCCAGGTCAATCTATGCTTTTTGTTAGCGAAGGAAAGCCACAGGGTGTTATTAGTGAATCAGGATCTATTGATTTACAAACAGCAAACATACCTTTTCTTACTTCTATTTTGAGTATATTCCGTGGCGCTGATAGTAAGCATAAAGGAAAAGTTTTCTTCTTTAATATGACAAAGATCACTGATGTAAAATGGGGTACCCCTGCACCTTTGAAGTATGTTGATCCTGTATATAAATTTCCAGTAGGTTTAAGAGCTTTTGGTAATTACACTTTTACAATTACAGACCCAATGAAATTCTTTACAGAGTTTGTTGGAGATCGTGATTCAATGAGTCTTGAAGAATTTAAGCAAACAATCAATAGTAGAATAATTACACCAATTACTGACGCTTTGGCTTCTGCAAAGTTTTCATTTATTGATATTGATGCAAATCGTGAAGAATTATCTAAGGCTATTGGTGAAAAGGCTTCGGCAGAATTTGCGGCTTTCGGTTTTACAATGAACGATTTCAGAATTGAGAATACAGACTTTGATGAATCAACTCAGAAGCGTGTTGGTACTATTGCAGACATCCAAGCACAAGCACAGGCTATTAATTCACTCGGTGAAATTGATCCTAATAAGATGGCGAATTATGCTCAACTACAACAGCTTCAGGCTCTAAAGATGGCTGCTGAAAATCAAAACGGTGTAGCTAGTGCCGGTGTCGGTATTGGTGCAGGTATCGGTCTAGGTGCTTCTATAGCTCAGGGAATGGTTAATCAAAATATTCAGAATCAGAAAAACCAGTCACAAAATACACAGGTTCCACCAACACAAGAGGGTAAATAATTTATGAAGAAGACGATTCCAAGTCTAGGTATAGTTCCATATATTGGAGGTACAAGCTTACTTTTTTTTCTAGTTTTTCTTATTTATGATTTCACTATAAATTTAGAAGAAAATATCAATAATAACGAACAAATGATTAGTTTCGGTATTATATCTGTTGTTGGTTTTTATTTATTATTCCGACTAATATTGGTTTCATATATTAGGATGAATGATGGATTAATTTTAATGCCAAGAGAGAATAAATATTTTGCTTCTAGAAAATGGTTAGATACAAGACTCATACAATCGGTTGATATTGATGTTGGTTTTGATTCTGCAAAAGGAATGGATTCAGCAAGACAACCAATGGTAATAGTTATGAAAGATAGAACAAAAAGAAAATACTATCTTAAGCCATATTCAAAACGATGTGTTATGGAAATAATGAGATATATTCACTCTAATAATCCAGCAGCAGTTCTATCACAAAGTTGTATGGAGCTTGTTGAACTTAAAAGTCCATTTGTTGCTACACTTACAGAAAATAAACAAATGACATTTAAGAATAAATGGCCACTAGTTTTATATTTAATCATTTTCATGTCTTTAATCGTATTGTTAAGATTTTTAAATCATTAAATATATGATCAAAATATACACATTAATTTTCGTTAGCGTCGTAGGAGTTTTCACACAAATTTCAACTGTATTCGCGCGCGCCGGAGGTGGTGAAGACTTTGTGTCTGTAGATTCTTATAGTTCATCCGGTGGAACAACATACGTGTCTGGAGGATTTAGTTTTTTCGGATTAATTTTTATTGTAATTGTCGGTTTTATAGTTTATTCGTACTTAAAAAAGATTGGAAAATGGAATGTGGTGAAAGATGGTCTTACAAAAAATAACATTGTGAATAATAGTGTTAGGAGCAATTTATCTAGAGGAAACATAAAGGGGGCACTTTTTAATGCGGCTATTGGTGGTATTTCGGCCGGAATATTTAGTAGTCTAAGTAGTTCATCTAATGGTGTAAATGGTTTAAATGGAGGTGTTGTGGATATAGGTAATGAAATAATTAAAATTAAAGCTACTGATCCAGGATTTAATGAGCAGGTTTTTAAAGATAAGGCTCAAAATGCTTTTTTCAAAGTTCAAGAAGGATGGGAAAGACAGGACACTTCTATTATGAGACCATTCGTCTCCGATTCAGTTTTACAAAGATTTTCAAATCAGTTATCAGATCTTAAATCTAGAGGTGAGAAAAATATATTAGAAAATATTGTTATAGGTCATATCGATATTACTAATGTTAGAAGTGATACAAGTTTTAATTATATAACCGTTAAGATTGATGCTAGTTCAGCCGATTACACTATTAATACAGAAGGTAAAATTATAAAAGGCAGTAAAGATATAATAGGTTTTACAGAATACTGGATATTTCTTAGAACTATTGGAGTTAAAACAGATTTAAACAAGCAGTTGAAAGATAGCAAGTGTCCAAATTGTGGAGCAGCTCTTCAAGTTAATGCTACTGGTAAATGCGAGTACTGTAGCGCTGTTATTACTAGTGGTCAGTATGATTGGGTGTTAAGTGAGATTAGACAAGCTTAATAAAAATAAAATCCTCTATGATTTAAATAGAGGTTTTTATTTTATGTGTATTAGAAATTCCTTGTTGCCAGAGCCTCCTTCAATAGGTGAGTCTATTTCAGATACTACTTTATATTCGTAATATTCAGCGATTTCTTTTATTTTATTTAAAGCGCTCATTTGGAGTTCTTCGTTTTTAACAATTCCATTTCTATCTAAGCCGTCTTTACCGACTTCGAACTGTGGTTTAACTAATAGGATTACATCTATATCAGATAATTCATTTCTAGGTCTGTCTTTGTGACCAGTAAAACGTGCTATTTCAGGAATGATTTTTTCTAGAGAAATGAAAGAAACATCGACTACTACCAGATTAACTTTTTCTGGAAGAGTTTTTAAGTCACGAATATCTGTCTTTTCTAGTAGAGTAATTTTTGGGCTTTGAGATAGGGTGTGGTCGAATTGATTTTGACCGACGTCTACTGCATAAATAT
>CAYVEL010000041.1:0-3082 GCA_964450345.1 uncultured Candidatus Saccharibacteria bacterium
CTTTTCATCACGGGGCACTAGATTCACAAACGACCGAAAAACATCTTGATCAAGTTTTTCGGAACTGCAAAAAGAAATTCTCTGACTGGATAAATCCAACCGACTTCAGAACGACAACTAATGATCTCGGCCGAGATGGATATGGGACAACGTCTTTTTAACCAATAATTGCAAAGTAATTCGGAGCGCCAAGCATGCCACCATTTAACTACCACAACACAGTGAAAACGTTTATCAGAATCGCGTGATGAATACTGTTTTGTAACCACATCCGCGAAAGCCTTCATCTCCCCACTTGTATTAAAAGTATCAGCCACCTCGGTTATTACTTTTAAACCAGGCGAAACTCTTTCAGTATATTCTTTCATTGCTTGAGCCATCCAAAAACCATTCCATTTCCCTGGCGCACACCCTGCAGTAAAAACGAGAATCGGATTAGCATACAAACGCGCTTCTTCTATTGCCCGATCGATTGCGATCTTAGTTTCGGGACCAACAACAATCAATCCTTTTGTATCGCGTGCAAGATCAAAAGCGACCACCATTATTAGAGTTTTCAGTCAAACCTCCTTTTTTGAATTTTGAGCTTATTTACTAGCCGCCAAGCTAGAATAAGTAACTATGTTTGTTAAGAATAATACAATTAAATATAGAAAAAGTCAATAAAATTGACCGGCCAAAATAACCCAAACAACCTTATTTTATAAATCCACTAATATATAACCGTGAGAATTTAAATACTCTGAAGTTACAGGATACATTACTGGTGCGAAGTTAGTTAAAAGATTCTCCTCATCCACCCTTACCCCCTGCTTATATTTTTCTCTAAAGAGATTATTGTATCTAAAATATTTCTCTCCTCTTCTAATGAAACAGTGCTCTTTCTCTAAAATATGAAATTTAAATTCACTTGGTGAATCAGATAAAACTTGTCCCTTTAAACAATCTTCTGTTAACCAGAGTTTAAGCTGAATTGGATGTTTAGAAATATTCTTTATTTTTAAATCAATATAATTATCAAAAACCGTAGCTCCCCCTCCAAAAGGAAGTGTTCTGCCTGAATCTGGGAATACATCTACAGAATGATGATATCTTTCTATAATCTCAACATCGGTATGCAATAGAATCCAGAATAAAAAATTAGAAAGCTGACAAAGACCGCCGCCTAAACCCTTAATTACTTTGCCATTAGATAAAAGCATTCCATCTGTATATCCCTTTTCTCTAGAGACTCCACCGACTGCGTACCAAAAAGAAAAAGTTTCTCCTGATGGAATTACTAAACCGTTTAATTTTTCTATTGCTATCTTTAAATTCGTGACTTTATTTTTCTGTAATTCAGCATCACTATCACCGAGTTTTCTATACAGGAGACTTGAGTGTCTGGCTATAACAGATGGTAAAAAATCTTTTCGCTCAAGTTTCTTTAATGTTAGAAAATTTTTAGAACTCCTCAAGCTTTTCTTTAGGAAAATAATAGGCTTAATTAGGAATGGGAAAATCACAGAGATTGGGTGCCTCTTTTTTGATTCGTAATTATTGATGTGTTTTTTTATTTGTTCAATCACAAGACTTCTAGATATTTATAAGTATCAATATAACATTTTAAATAAAGAGTGGGATTCGATCATAGAATAATTTATTTTATATCGAATCCTATGTTTTCTTTAGTGTTTTCTGTTTTGTTGTCAATAATTATTCTTATTATCCTAAAAACTTCCCTAAAGTTTTCTTCACTACTTTTTTCCATTTCTTCTACTTTTTCTCTTAGTTCTTTATAAATATCAACCATTTCTCTTAGTTTTGTAAAAATTCTTATTATTTGAATATTTATTTCTATAGCCTTAGAGCTATTTAAAATACTAGATAACATTGCTATACCTTGCTCTGTAAAAACTTTTACAGGTTTCCTTCTGCCTCCATAACTTGAAGTCACAAATTGTGACTTCAAGTTATGGAATTCATCTTTTGTTAATTCAAACATAAAATCACTTGGAAATCTTTCTATATTTCTTTTTACAGATTGATTTAACGTCTTTGTTCTTACACCATACAGTAATGCCAAATCTTCGTCAGTCATTACCTTTTTACCTCGAATTATATAAATAATTTCTTTAATTGTTTCTATGTTTAAAATAATTTTATTTTTCATTAAATACAAACTAACACAGGTAATATAAAGAAATATTAAAATAAATTAAATTATTACTAAAATTAGGTTTAATTTACTGTACTCAATAAACATAGTACGAACAATTGATGGAGAGAGCGGGATTCGGTCACGGATAATTTCCTCATTACCATTCGGAAATTTCCGCGACCCCGGCTCGGTATTGCTCGCTTCTGCTCGCAATATACCTCCGCCTTTCTCATCATACTCTTCTCCGAAACTAAAAATAACTGACAGAAGTCAGTTATTTTTAGTTTAGCGGAGAGAGCGGGATTCGAACCCGCGAAGCCGTTTAACGGGCTTACCTCGTTAGCAGTGAGGCGCTTTCGACCAGCTCAGCCATCTCTCCTTGTTCAAACATTCTTACATAAAAATACTGGAAAATCAAAGTTTATTGATAAATTAATGCATTATTATGGTAAAAATTACTTTCATTGAAATAGGACACCCTAAATGGTAATATAAATTCGGCTTATGATTCCTTTAGTCACGTATACGTGAGACATGAATCCCTCGGGGATAGTGTCTTTTAAGGTGATACCTGAAACCGCTACTTGGCGGGGTTGTTTGGGGATACGGCTCGACAGAGCAATATTCTAAAAGATGCACTCGGAAGTGCATTCTGTAATTCTCAGAAAAATGGGTCTGAGGATTCTATGAATAAAGTTAACCCCCAAGTAAAGTGCTAAAAACAGAGACGTTTATCTGAGCACTTAAATTCAATCTACGACAATCGGGAGACGTACTCTAAAGGTTATTGCGCGCTTGCGCACTGGTCTTTGGATTTCCGAGAAAAGCTTCGGCTATGAACCGAGGTAGTTAACTGTCAAAACGTTAACCTTGTCGATCCTTGTCGACATGTGTAGATAAGGTCGGGATTAAGCCCCCTCAATCCTCGGCACTACGGTGACC
>CAYVEL010000042.1:0-3067 GCA_964450345.1 uncultured Candidatus Saccharibacteria bacterium
TGAAATGTGTATGTCCAGAATGCAAGAATCAAATTGATCTTGCTACAAAACCAAATCTTAGAGAAGGTCACATAATTGAATGTGAGACTTGTGGAATTACTCTAGAAGTTAAGGATCTTACCGCCGAGCCAATAAAGGTGGAGATTGTTGACGAAGGTAAATAAAAAACAACCACTGAATTTTCTAGACACGAAATTTTTCTGGTGAAAAATTTCTATGCTCGTGCCGTCGCACTCGCAATGTCTTTAAAATTCAGTGGTTGTTTTTTTAGATAATTAGACTTTTTCTCCGTTTTCTAAATAAACTACACTGTTATTATATAGCGCCTCTTTAGAATTTTTTAGTCTTTTGCTTAGTTTAGAAGAAAGTGTCTCTACAGCCTCGTCATAACTGACAAATTTAAATTCAGACACTTCGTCCTCATCTATTCTAATCTTAGTTATGGTTTCATCATTTATAACTCCACAATCAAAGATAAATAGTATTCTGCTCCAAGGGTTACCGATGGCGAAGTCTATGCTGAATAATCTAAAATTATTTAGTTCCAGTCCAACCTCTTCCAATGTTTCTCTTTTTGCTGATTGGGAAGGTGATTCGTTCAGTTCGGTCATTCCTCCTGGAATTCCCCAGCTGTCTTTGTATGGATTTTTTGTTATTAAAACTTCACCTTTTGAGTTTCTAATAATAACCCCACCAGAAGTTGGAACTTTTGCTAGGGAAGCATAGTACTCTTCTGGTGGTAAATTAATTTTCATTATTTTTATTGTTTTAATTTTTCTATAACTTCCTCAATCATTCCTCTGAAACCGTGTGAGCCTAGGAAGACGATGACGTCGCCTTCGTTTAGGGCTTTAGAGCAGGCGACGTTTACTAGTTCGGTATCGTCTTCAATATATTTAGCATCTGAGTGAGTCTTTGATATAGCTTGGAGTAATTCTGGACCTTCCATAGCAGGCTCCTTATCATCTGATACTTTTAATTTTGTTAGGCGAGGGATTATTACTGAATCACTATTCTTAAAGGCATTGTCATACATGTAAGCAGAACTTCTTTGTCTGCCACCGATATTTGGCTCATAAATAGCTATGATTTTCTTATCATAGACCTCACGAATACTTTCGAGTACAGAAGAGGCTTTTTCTGGGGTAGGAGCATGACAGTCTAAGAGAGTGATTTTTCCTTCAAATCTCTTTTCGAAACGTCTTTTAATTCCGGCGAATGACTTTATTGCTTCTATAATTACTGAGGCGGAAATTCCTGTGCTGTGCGCCATAGCGAAAGCACCTGTTATATTTTCAGCATTGAATCTTCCAAGCATTGGAGAAGAGATTTCGAAATTTTCGTCTCCTTTCTTTATAGAAAAACTAATTCCGTTTTTAGTATGTTTAACCGAATGATAATAGTAATCAGCCTTATCTGTTTTTCCGTAGGTAATTACTTTTGCTTTTGATTCTGAAATAACTTTATTAACTCCTACGTCATCTACGCAGGCTACCACCATGCCATTCTCAGGGATTTTTCTTAGTAGTTCTTTAAAGGTATCGAAATAGGCTTCCTCAGTAGGATATAGATCAGCATGGTCCCATGATACTGATGTTAGAAGTAAATGTGTGGGTTTATAGAAAACGAATTTAGGTCTTCTGTCTGAAATAGATACCTGATATTCGTCACCTTCAACGACGCTCCACTTAGAATCTGTTAAAGCACCTGTATCATGAGATAGAGAGAGTCCTCCAGTAAAATAACTAGGGTCGATTCCGGCTTTGATTAATATGAAAGATAGTAGAGATGAAGATGTGGTCTTGCCCCAAGTTCCGACAGTGACTATTGAATTTTCTTTGATGAAATATTTATTTAGAATCTCTGCATAGGAGAAAGCGGGAATATTATTTTCATTCGCGTAAATTGTTTCTGGGTTCGTAGGACTAGTTCCTGTTCCACCAATCATGACGATATCTGGCTTACCGATTTTTTCTGGATGCCAGCCCGCATAGAAATTGATATTATTTTTCTCAAGCTCAGTAGAAACTGGAGGGAAAAAGCCTTTATCTGAACCTGTAACTTTCCAACCTTTCTTCTGGAAAGCTATAGCTATGGCGCTGGTAGCGACTCCACAAATACCGATTACGTGTATATGTTTAGGTGTATCTGGCATTTAGTAATTATACTATTAAATTACGGCGTATCGTAGTAGATTTTATTAGATTTTGTTTTTTAGTATTGTTTTAGCTTTTTCTAAATCATTACTCCATTTTCCGGTTTCATTATCAAACCATTCTATTCCAGAGAATTGGAATTTATAAGTATCGTTTGGTCTTTGTAATGAACCAAGATATACGTAGTTTAGACCAAGTGTTTTAGCTGATTCTATAGCTTTGTTCATCATTCCAAGACCCATATCTTTAGGGGAGTTGTTTAAATCGTAAAATGGGTATGAATAGTGAAGAATATTTTTATTTAAGTAACATATTACAAAACCAATATTAGAGAAATTTAAAAGCATATTCCAGTTACTTTTATTCTCGTCTGTTAGCATCTCTTTAATTTTCTGAACACTCATTATTTTTTCTCCGAATTTTGTATCGTAGAAATCTTTAGCAAGTTTAGCTATTTTCCAGTCGTATTTTTCTATACTTATCGGTAGAGATATCTTTTCTAGAGAAATTTCGGAAACCTTTTTAAGAACTCTCTTATTTTCACTGCTAGGGGAGAATTTATTTAAATCAATACGTACGCTTCTGGTTTGATGCATTATACCTTTATCAATACGAGTGAAAACGAAGCCTTCGTTATAGAGCTTCTCTATGTTTTCTGAAGAAAAATCTTCAATCTTTATTTCTTTCCAGTGTAGATATTCCATTTTATTTTTCGCCTCGCTATTTTGTTATTTTTTATTTAGCTCTGATTGAATTAAATTAGTTTAATGCGAGCCAAGTACCGATAATCACGAAGATTAAGTGAACTATCCAGAAACGCATAATAGTTTTCTCTTCGCTCCAACCCATTAATTCGAAGTGATGGTGTAGGGGTGCCATTTTAAATATTCTGATTCCTAAGAAAGTTCTAC
>CAYVEL010000043.1:0-2493 GCA_964450345.1 uncultured Candidatus Saccharibacteria bacterium
GATTCTTTGGCTTGACTGCACCGTAATGCTTATCATCTCACTCATAGAATATAAGATTCTCCATTTTCATAGGTTTTACTTAGAGGTTAAATATGTAGGTTTAGGATAGTTCATCTAGGATTTTTTAGGTAAATCTTCATCTTCATCATATTCTTTATTTCAGAATACAACACTATTTTTTATGTTTATATTTCTTCATATCATAGTTCAAAAATTGATTGTAAGATAATCAATAAATGTCCATACTGCTACCCATTTAATTATACCAAAATCAAATAATAATCATATCAATACTAATGCAAACGAAATCCAGAAATAAGAATCTTTATTATCTTCTTTTCGTTTTTGAACTTTAATAATTATTTTTTTCATTCTTCTCTTTCTTTTACAAAAGTAAATAATTCGTGTATTGTTTCAGGTTTCTTCATTAGTCTTTCTTAGTAAGTAAATAAACTTCATATAATCCATTTATAACTTCGTCTGATTGTTCAGATAGATATGGCTTAGTTAGATCTCGTCATAATATAATTGTTTTAATATATTCGCTATTAAGTTCTCAATCTTTCCAAACAATAATTTCTAAAGTATGATTTGTTGTTTTAAATATTCAAAAACATCATATCTTATCTAGCCACACGAGTACATCAGATAGAATTACTGGATGTCATATTATTTCAAATGCTTCATAATCTTCTAATCGTCAACATTCTTGCATATAGTCTATACAAAATATTCTGGTTTCTTCTTGGTCATCTTCTTTATCATCTTCTTTGCTATTAAATTTATAACATTTTTGCTTTATAATTGCAATAGGTTCGCTTCGATGCTCTTCAATATACAGTTCCCTATCCTCAGTAAACATTGTTTTAACTAAACATCAGGTATCTAAATCCTTTCTGGATAATTCCTTTTGTAATACATCAATCTTTTGTTGTCTGTCCATATTTAATGGTTGTTTCTCTAGTGTCATTATTACTTAGTAGGAAGTAAAGAGTTATTCTCTAGTGTATTCAATAAATTCTTTTCAACAATCCAAGCAAAGATATTCTATTTCTACATCATAATACCAAGACACAGTCATTCAAGGTATGTTTTTAACTGAAGTCTTCTTAAAGGATATTAGCTTTCTCTTTATATGTTTACAATATTTTTGGTGTAGATATTTTCATATTTTCAATAGGAGTTCTTCTAGTGTCATTCTGTAGGGGTAGGAAGTAAATCTTATTATTTAATAATACAATTCTCTATCTGCTTAAAGTTATATGTTTTGATAGTATAATTATCTCTAAAGTGCATACTTATATTTCAAAATTCCAAATCTCATATATTTATTTGTTCTAAATCTTCAAGTCTCTCTGTATCACAATAAAGATGTATTGTATCAAAGAACTGTTTTAATATTTCATACTTTCTTGTTTTCATCCTCATACATATTTACTATATAAAATATCCCCATAGGGTAAACTTGTTGTAGTAGCCAACAGAACTACTGTATCTCAATAGGTTTCAAAGCTATCTTGACTCATATATTCTAAGTAGTTAATTTAGAATAATATGTTTGGATTGGTTTTTTTACGACCTCCACAATAACTACTACAACAAATTCACTCTATAAAGATTAAGCAGGTAGACAAGATTCGAACTTGCTCAAGTCAGGCTGTCTATATTTCTACGACTTAGTCTGGCTATGCTCCATTACATCAATACCTGCATATTATAATCCACCAACAGAGGCTACCAATAACAAGATTAAATCCTGTAGTTGGGACGAACCCTTGATAGCTTATTGGTGGATATTTTGGGATGTTGGAGACTCGAACTCCAGACCACCGCTTACAGCTGTCGTATATCTCATATAGCTTTATCTTAAGATTATTACCTATACCCCTTTTACTAGCTCTGCCATCTGAGCTTCACATCCCATATAGAAGACTCCTTATCGTAGGAGTCCTATTATTTTATTGTTTTTTAATTATTTCATACTCTGGTGTTGTGAGTTTATCAATATATAATCAGCTAATTATATCATCCATAAATTTCTTTGCATCATTTAATCTTAATAATTTTTCCTCTGCTTCTTTTATGTCTCTTAACATATATTTTTCTTTATTTTCCATAGCTCTTCTAAGTTGTTCGTGATTGCTTGGAGAAAGTAGATATTTGCTATCTTTATCTGATAAAAATAATGATTTAATTTCTAATGAACTACCATAAGATTCTGTTTTTATTACGGTAAATTCAACTCAATTTTTTTCTCAATCATTATATAGATTTTCTACTATAGCATATTTAATTTTATCATCATTATAAGATGTTTCTGTATCTACTATTTTAATAATATCTCATTGCTTTAGATTTATAATTTTAATAACATCTATAGATGCATTAACTATTGTTGATATTCAAGACATAATAATATATTTATAAGTTAAAAACTTTATAGAAGACTCCCCGTAGAGAGTCTTTGGTTTGGTTTATTTATCGTATGTATCT
>CAYVEL010000044.1:0-2478 GCA_964450345.1 uncultured Candidatus Saccharibacteria bacterium
TATGAACTCTTGGGAAAGGAAAAACGTTTGAATAAAATCATAGTTGGTCTTGAAGAAGGTAATCGTAATAACAATAGGTATGTAGCTTATTTAGAAGGTGACCCTGCTGGTCTTAAAATAGCGCAGGACACCGTCGATGAGGCTATAGGTCTACTCGTTAGAACAAACCAAGATAAACTTGGTCTACAAGTTCAATTCAAATTTATTGAAGAAGCTCCTAAAACCAAATGAACAAAACCCCACCTAGTAGCTAAGGCGAATGGTGGGGTTTCGACTTTCTAAAAATTGAGGTTTATAATAGCTATATGCGTATCGAAGAAGATGTAAAATTAGACTATGATGATGTTCTAATTCGTCCTAAGAGAAGTACAATGACTTCTAGAAAGGATGTTGAACTAGAGAGAACTTTTGATTTCTTCCACAGTAAGAAAATCTGGACAGGTATTCCGATCATGACTGCTAATATGGCTACTTCAGGTACATTTGAAATGGCTAGAGCTCTTGCTCCATATAAGCTTATAACCACTTTTCATAAATTTTACTCTATTAAAGATTTTGAGGAATTTTTTAAGACTTTTGATAATCCAGATTATATAGTTTACACACTAGGTATTCGTGATGAGGATATTCAGAAGTTAAAGCAGATGATTAAGAAGAAGCTGATAAATAAGTTTTCTTTTATTTGTATTGATGTTCCGAACGGATATCTTGAGAGATTTACAGATACTATTAGATTGGTTAGAAAACTTTGCCCAGATCATATTATTATCGCTGGTAATATTGTGACAAATGAAATGGCGGAAGAAATTATTCTTAACGGTGCAGATATCGTTAAAGTGGGTATTGGCAGCGGTTCAGCTTGTCTGACCAGAAGAATGACTGGTGTGGGATACCCTCAGGTTAGTGCTGTTATAGAGTGTTCTGACGCAGCACACGGCATATCTAATGGTAAAGGCGGTTGTGGTCTCGTAATCGCTGATGGTGGTCAGAAGAATCCATCTGATTTAGTTAAGGCTTTCTGTGCTGGAGCAGACTTTAATCTTTGTGGTTCGATATTCTCAGGTTTTGAAGAAAGCGGAGGTAAAACTGTAGAGAAAGATGGTAAAAAGTTTAAAGAATATTTCGGCTCTTCATCTAATAAAGCACTTCTCGAATTTTATGGTAAAAAAGATTCACACAGAGCTTCTGAAGGTAGATATATATTAATGCCACATAAGGGAAGTATTCATAATTTTATCCAGGATTTATTCGGTGGTATTAGAAGCGCTGGAACATATATCGGAGCTAGAAAACTAAAAGAATTTTCAAAACGTGCAACTTTCTTAAGAGTTAATAGACAGCTAAATGCGTATTTAGAGAAATACGATCAGGAGCAGTAATTTTCTAAAATTAAAATATTATATAAACACCAAAATATGAAAAAGGTTTACTTAGACGTCAGAAGTTCAGAAGAATTCAATGAGTTACATGTTCTAAATGCTATTAATTTTGATCTTTCTAGATTATTGAAAGGTGAGATGCCAGATATTTCTAAAGATACAGAAATACTGGTTTACTGTGTTTCTGGTGCTAGAGCTGGCGTGGCCGTTCAGATTTTAAAAGAGAACGGTTTTGTGAATGCTAAGAATGTTGGTGGAATAAGTTCTTTAATTTAAACTGAAATAATTTACTTTTTAAGTTGTACTATTAATATATGGATTACAAAAAACTATCACTCGCTCTACATAAGAAATATAAAGGAAAGCTCGAAGTTATTTCTAAGGTAAAAATAAAAGATAAGAAAGATCTTTCTACTGTATATACTCCCGGTGTTGCAGAAGTCTGTAAACTTATAGCTAAAGATAAGTCTGCTGTATATACACATACTATTAAAGCCAATACTGTGGCTGTTATTACTGATGGTTCAGCTGTACTTGGTCTTGGAAATATTGGTCCAGAAGCAGGTCTTCCTGTTATGGAGGGTAAAGCTGCACTATTTAAGACATTTGCTAATATAGATGCTTTTCCTATTTGTTTAAATACACAAGATACAGAAGAGATTATTAAAACAGTAAAACTCATCGCTCCGGTCTTCGGAGGTATTAATTTAGAAGACATCTCCGCTCCGAGATGTTTCGAGATAGAAGAGCGCCTAAAGAAAGAATTAGATATTCCTGTTTTTCATGATGATCAGCACGGAACTGCTATCGTGGTTCTATCAGCGCTCATTAACGCTACTAAATTTGTTAAAAAAGATTTAAAGAAAGTAAAAATAGTCATAAACGGTGCTGGTTCCGCCGCTTTAGCAATAGCTAAACTATTAATTAAGGCTGGAGTAGATTCTTCTAAGATGATAATTCTCGATAGTAAGGATGCTATATACCAGGGACGTGCAGATATGAATAGTTATAAGACTGATTTAGCTAAAGTCACAAATAAAGAAAAGATTTCTGGTGGATTAGAGAACGCTCTAGTCGAGGCAGATGTGTTTATTGGTGT
>CAYVEL010000045.1:0-2101 GCA_964450345.1 uncultured Candidatus Saccharibacteria bacterium
AAAGAAAACTTCTCCTGAAGACTCTTTAGGAAATAATCTTTTTCGAATTCTCCGAATTTAATAGCGACATCAGCTTTCTTTATTATTATTTCATCATTAAGTTCTAGTGGGTGAATATCCTTTCCGTCAGAAGAAACTATACAGTCTATTTTTTCATCAGAGCTGGTTAATTTAAATATTCCGTGTTTTCTAAAGTTGAGTACTTTTATAATGATTTCTTCTTCATGATCGACGATAATGCTAGGGGTGGGAATATTGTGATCCAGTAACTCATTAATTATCATACATTTAAGGGTAGGCATAACTATAGGACCGTGAGCAGATAGGTTATATGCAGTAGAGCCTGTAGCACTCGATACTAATACTCCGCTACCACGAACGTATTGGATAGGGTACTCGTTTATTTTTACTTCAAGTTCACACATTCCGAGTAGATTATGTACGGATACATCGTTCATGGAAACTGTTTGGAATTCTATCTTATTATTTCTAACTACCTTAGTATCTAACATCATTCTTTCATGAACTCTAAAATTTCCGTTTAGAATATCTTCTATTCTTCTTAAGAAATCTTCTTCACCTCTAACTGATGCCAAGAATCCTACTGTTCCTAAATTAAATCCAATAAATACAGGTAAGCAATACATGAATTTTTTAGTAGCTTCTAGAATAGATCCATCACCACCTAAAGCGATTACAATATCGGGATTTTTCTCGACTATTTCGTGAGTTTTTGATTTTTCTATAATTTCTTTTATTTTTGGTAACCAGACAATAGCTTTTTCATTGTCGTCTCTCATGAATATTGCGATTCTTTTCATATATTTATTTTATCTATTAAAGTATACACCTAATCTTTAATTCTATCTGTGCCTTAGGGTTTGTGGCCCTGCATGCTTTATTAGTACACGAGATTATGTGATAGTATTTCATATTATAGTTTTATATATGAATAATGCTGATAATACAAAGCTAAATATGGTAGACACTAGTAATACTGGTTTAATACAGGAGGGTTTAATGCTTTTGGATAAACCGAAGGGTATTTCTAGTTTTGATTGTATTAGAAGACTTAAGAATAAGTATCGTGAAGCGGGACAGCCACTGCCGAAGATGGGTCACGCTGGAACCCTAGATCCGATGGCTACCGGTCTGATGATTATCGGCCTAGGTAAATACACAAAGAAGCTTTCTGAATTATTAAAGCTATCTAAAGTATATGAAGCAGAAATAACTTTAGGCATTTCTACTGATTCTTTTGATATGGACGGGGAAGTGATTTCTCGAGTCGATGATTTTTCTAAACTTAATCTGAATCTGGACGAAAAAATTATCCGAGAGAGATTAAATGAATTTTTAGGTGAAATAGAATTAGAAGTTCCAGTATTTTCTGCATTAAAGAGAGATGGAAAGCCTCTGTACCAGTATGCGAGAGAAGGGAAAGAAGTAGAAAAAGTTTTTAGAAAAATGAAAATCTATAAAGCAGAATTTCTAGGATTCGATGGTAAGAGAATAAAGGCTCGTTTCGAAGTGGGTAGTGGAACATACATTAGATCTATTGCTAATGATTTCGGTAAGAAGTTTAATCTTCCAAGTGTACTCTCGGAATTACGAAGAACTAGTGTTGGTGAATATGTTATCGAAAATTCTATAAAGATTTAGTAAAGTTTTTTAAATTTTACTTAAAGTATTTTTTGTTTTCCTATATTTTTATTGAAAGGAATTTTATCTCATGTGCGTATTAAGGTTATCAGTAGACATTAATAAAACTACTGAAAAAGTATATGAAGAAGCTAAAATATTATGGAGTTTTGAGTTTGGTGATAATACCAGTACTTATGACCACGACTGCTTATGCATTCAATGGTTCTAATACGGGTGTTAAACGTGGTAACTACACAGGTAGTTACGGAATGTTCCTGAATGGAACAACAATCTCTGATTCTGATAAACAGGACATATATAATGAAAGACTAGATGCTATAGCTTCATATCTTAATATGTCCGAATCGGAGATTGTGAATGCTCTCAAAAAAGAGACTATTCGAGATCTACTAGCTAAGAAGGGTGCGGATATAACAGATTTCAGAAAATACATGAG
>CAYVEL010000046.1:0-1882 GCA_964450345.1 uncultured Candidatus Saccharibacteria bacterium
GATATTTCTCTTTTAAAAATTCTTTTATTTGGGTTTTTAATTCGAAACCCGCATGGTCGCTCGCAATTACTAACTTCATACGATAATTATATCAGTCTTAACAGAAAACAGGAATTTAATGAGTGTGAACTTCACAGACCGTTAATATTAAGTGTAACCATACACTTCGAGTGTTGACATAAAAAGAATACACTCATACAATACACAAGAACATGAACGCACTTCTAAAACTGCTGACTCCTGTTGTTTCGATGCTTGCATGGGGGGCTACAGCCTTATTCCTAAGCAATTATCTCTCAGCAAGAGCCTCCATGATCATTGGACTCGGTGTCTTTTGTATCGTGGCTGTCATTATGTATCCAAGAAGTCGCGACGGTAAAATCCGTCATTAGTTAGGGTTAAGGGCGACACCTTAGAACAAAACAAGTCGCTCAGAATAAAGCCGGCCAATCTGATTGGCCGGCTTATTAATTTACATCTAATTCTAAACAAAATTAGAATCTATAAATTTCCATTCTCTTTTAATAACTTAATAGCTTTTTCTGCTTTATCTTCATTAACGAAAATATCGTAGCCAACATTCGGACCTCTTGAACCCTGTTTAAAAGTAAGACTACTTACTCCGGGAGCAACGGAAGCTTTAATTCCATTATTCTCTAAATACCCTTTTAATAACATTGCCTCAAACTCATTTTGGGCTGTGAAAATTTTAATTTTACTCATTAAAAAATTAAATTAGTTTCCCCATTTTAATAACATGATCCATCAAAGCGTAAATGTACCCAGTTAATTATCATACCAGAACCTTAGGTAGTTTATTAATCAAAACTGACAACTTCATCTGGTAGTATCCTTTTGTAGACTTCAACAATCTCATCAAGTGGTTTGTCTAATAAGGATGCGGAAATATTTTTCTTCAACAATTTAATAAGATCAATGAAACCGACAATTTGTAGGTGGACTTTTATTTTTGAATGTCTACCAATAACAGAAAGATACATACTGTATTTACTAAAATTTACTGACGTAATCTCATTAAGAGGAATTTCGATATCTCTTCTCCAAAAACTGGAAGAGACGATTTTTTTACCATCGACAAGAATTTTATGCTTGAATCCATATGTAATCAGATAAATACCGAGCGAGAGCATCGTAGAAAATATAACTATCAAAAGAATTATTCCACCGAGCGACATCTTGGTTGTTAAGATAACCATAATAGACAGGAAGTTAATCAAAATCGTTACCATCAATCCAATATACCCATACAATTTATCTGGTTTTAATATAAGTTGATCGTAGAGAGTATATCCTGACATAGTTGAAGTACGTGTCAAATACCTCATCAGGAATGAAACTGTGATTATGGGTACTATTGTGGTAAGAATCAATCGTATTTTTTCGTAATCCATTAAAATATATTAAATTAATCTACCTGCCTTAATCACATGATCCACCAAAGCGTAAGTGTACCCCATTTCATTGTCATACCAAGCCATAACTTTAACTAGGTTACCGTCTACGACACGAGTAAATTTTAGATCTGCGATAGAAGCGTGGGAATCGCCGATAATATCAGAAGAAACTAATTCTTCTTCAGTAGCGGTGAAAACTTTCATCCAGCGAGGATCTTTTGCGGCATCTTTTAGTATTTGATTCACTTCTTCTTTAGATGTATTTCTCTTGGCAATAAAAGTTACATCTACAATAGAACCAGTGACTACTGGGACACGCATTGAAACTCCATCGAATTTACCGATTAGACTTGGAAGTGCTTTAGTAACAGCGATAGCAGCACCGGTAGATGAAGGAACTATATTCTGAGCAGCTGCTCTTCCCTCTCTGAAATCTTTTTTACTTGGACCATCAACTAAAGCCTGAC
>CAYVEL010000047.1:0-1609 GCA_964450345.1 uncultured Candidatus Saccharibacteria bacterium
TGGTGATGTGTGGTTGGTACCAGAGAGGTGGATCCAGCCGTCCCAGCCGGAGTTAGTTTGATTATTTGAACTTTGGGTATTTGTTTTTGATATAACCCAGCGAGAATCAGAAGCAGCTTGATATACAAAAGATACATTATATGTCGCATCTAAATCTGTTACAGTGCTAATAGGTATATAAAACGGCGTTTTAGTAACAGAAGAATTAAAATAACCACTAGACTTAACGATATTGTAAACGGAATTCGTATTATTAGTAAAATCAAGGGTATTATCAGAATTTAATCTTATGCTATATGTCCATCCACTTGTTACTGGTTGCAAACGAGAAAATGTCCAGATTATGTTTCCAGTGTCTAATGATCTTTTTTCTATAATATCCGAGAAATTATTAGTGAAACATCCAGTTTTTCCACCTATATAAACTCCAGTAGAATCACCTGTTATAAACCATGGCTGATCACAACCAAGAGGATTACCGATAATCTTTGACCAAATTATAGAACCATTATTTTTATCTATTTTCTGAACACGCCACAACATGCTAGTACTTCCTGTTCCATCATATCCTGCAACATAAATATAACCTGAATCATTCCACACAGACATTGCACGATCATCAGAATTAGAGATATTTTCAACAATCGCTCCGCCTGTACCAAACGAACTAACAAGAGCGCCATCACTTTTTCTTCTCTTTTCTATACGCCACTCCTGACCAAGTAGTGCTGGTTGTGAAATATTTCCGTTATTATCTGAACCAACAATGTAAAGATATAGATTATCAGCAGTTAGTCCATAGGCCTGATCATACGAAGTTGATGGATTGCTATATACTGTCCAATCCGAAGGATTCTGATTTACGTTAGATGTATAAAATCCATTATCCTTTCCAGCACCTGTTACTAAACATTTAGTTCCATCCCAAGTCGTATTATCACCTGCACATCCAGCCAAAGCACGTGCCCAACCCTGAATCTTACCTGTAGCTAGATTAACTCTAGGAGCACAATTGCCTTCGTCTTCTGTTTGTAATGGACAGGTCGAATTAACAGAAGGATTAAAGCTTATCCAGCCAATATTAGGCGACCAAGCATAGCCACTTAGTGCGCCAGTAGTAGAAGCAAATTTTACTGAGTAAGACGTACCACCAGCACCCGCGTCAGAAGAGTTTAAGCTTATCCAACCAATATTAGAAGACCATAGCCATCCTTTTAGATCTGCTGTTGAAGGAGATTGAGCTAGGGAATTGTTATTTGAAAATATTATTACCAAAAATAATATAGGTAAAATAATTAAAAAATATAGGGCTATTTTTTTATTCATAACTATCTTAAATTATACCCCAATATGTAATTTAATATGTAAGAATATCTGTATATAACTAAAAAATCCGCCTGAGAGCGGATTTTTTAGTGTTTTTATTTCTTTTCTAAAACCACTTCTTCTGTTAGATGATACTTACCATCAGTTCCTTTCTTAAAATGTCTCTGATTCTGAAGGTTAACTAAAATAGTATTTTCTTTAACGTATCTTTCTTTTAGAACCTTGTCAATAATCTCTTCTTTAGTTAATGCACCGTGTTTTGAGATAATACTCTTAATAACAT